>DASRME010000135.1:0-2872 GCA_035648095.1 Atribacterota bacterium
ATAAGTATATTCCCAGAGCACGGAATTGATGCAGACACGTTAATAAGCAGGGCTGATTCGGCGATGTATGAAGTTAAGCGAGAGGGTGGAAATGGATATAAGGTATATTCCCTGGAAATGGAAGAGGAAGATTTAGATGGAGTGAAATAATTGTCAGAGGACGATTTTATACAGAGGAGAGTTGTTTTATGTAATACCAAGTAATATAAGCCCATAAAAATAAAGAACAAGGAGAATCAAAAATGGAATTTGATACTAAGGTTAAAATAGTTTTGAGAAATGATCTTGAATCATGGCAAGAACTTAATGTTACTGCTTTTCTGATGAGCGGGATTGCTGGAACGCAGAATATCACAGGACTGCCTTATATAGATAAGGATGGTGTCCAGTATCTACCCATGTCAAAGCAACCGATTATGGTTCATTCTGCTCCTGGCGAGCAAATGAAAGAATTATTGCAAAATGCTTTAACAAAGGAGGTTGTTATTTCAATTTTTACCGAAGAACTATTCAAGACTTACAACGATGAAGATAACCGCACAATGGTTGCACAGTTCAAAACAGATGAATTAAATCTTGTAGGTATTGGTATCCGTGGCAAGAAAAATAATGTAGACCGTCTACTAAAAGGATTCGGTTTGCATAAATAGTCAGCAATATAGTCCACAACCTTTCAAATGGTTAAAAATAAGAAGCTAAAGGATATATGGATTATTATTTATAACTCTTAATCAAGATATCAAAGCCGCTTATTCCGAAAAGATAAATTTTGGGAATAGCCAGGGAAGAAATGAAAGAATAACCATCTTTCTTAAAACAAAAATTCCGAGAACAATTAATACATTTATACATAACATTAAAAAAGACAGAGAGCAATAAGCCAACGGGTTCCGTTTTGAGGTGCAAAACCTAATCTAAAATTGAAATTAGCAGTAACAAATGATTAAGCATATTATTAAATAATTAGACGTTTTAATAATATAGGAGTAAAGTAAAATTAAGAAAATCAATAGATTTGGCATATGATTTATCCCTAATTATTGGAGGAATCAAAATGGATGATAATAAACTAAAGAAATTTGAAGAATTAACAAGAAAACAATTAGCGCTTACTAAAGAACTTGCCCATCAGAACGATGAGATGGAAAAGCGGGCAGCGGAATTAGTAATTGCCAATAAAGAACTCGCATTTCAGAATGAGGAGAAGGAAAAGCGTGCAGCCGAATTGATTATTGCCAATAAAGAGCTTGAATTTCAAAATAAGGAAAAAGAAAAACGTGCTAAAGAACTGGAAATTGCCAACAAAGAACTTGCATTTCAGAATGAAGAAAAAGATAAGCGGGCAGCAGAGCTGGTCTTGGCAAATAAAGAGCTTGCATTTCAGAATGAAGAAAAAGACAAAAGAGCAGCAGAACTCGTTATTGCCGATAAAGAACTCATCTTCCAAACTGGAGAAAAAGCAGATAGAGCCGCTGAACTCGTTATTGCCGATAAAGAACTCGCCTTTCAAACTGGAGAAAAAGCAGACAGAGCAGCAGAACTAATCATTGCGAACAAGGAGCTTGTTTTTCAAAATAAGGAAAAAGATAAGCGGGCAGCAGAACTGATTATTGCCAATAAAGAGCTTGTTCATCAGAATGAAGAGAAAGAAAAGCGAGAAGTGGAGTTACTTATATTAAAGGATTCCCTTTTTAATGAGAAGCAATTGATGGAGAAAACCCTGATCTCAATCGGGGATGGGGTAATCTCAACGGATAAAAATAAAAAAGTCCTATTTCTAAATAATACTGCTCAATTGGTCACTGGTTGGCCTCAAGAGGAAGCCTTTGGAAAACCAGTGTATGAAGTGTTTAATATTTTTAATGAGTTAACGAAAAAGAGAGACGAAGATATTGTAAAGAAAGTAATGGCAACAGGGAAGATTCAATTACTTACTCACCCTACCATATTAAGATCAAAAGATGGTATAGAGACTCTAATTGAAGATAGTGCTGCGCCGATTTTAGATGAAAAAAATAAGGTCGTTGGTACTGTAATAATCTTTAGCGATTATACAGAGAAGTGGAATCGTTTAAAAAAGATTGAATATTTGAGTTACCATGACGGGCTTACAGGTCTATATAATCGTAGATTTTATGAAGAAGAACTTCATAGAATGGATAATCAAAGGAATCTGCCTTTGAGTTTGATTATGGGAGATGTTAATGGCCTAAAGCTCATTAATGATTCCTTCGGTCATGAGGTTGGAGATGAACTTCTAAAAAAAGTAGCAAGTGCTATAAATGAAGTTTGTCGAGCCAATGATGTTTCTGCCAGACTTGGAGGAGATGAATTTATTGTAATCCTTCCTAATTTAAATAAGGCAGATGCGGTAAAAGTTGTGGAACGTATCCAAAGTTGTTTAAAAATAGAAAGAGTTCAAGATTTAGAAATTTCAATTTCTCTTGGGTCCGAAACAAAAACAGATATGAGTCAAGATATTAATATTATTTATAAAAATACTGAAGACCACATGTACAGGAATAAAGTTTACGAGGGTTCCAGTATGAGAAGAAAAACAATAGATTTAATCACAAACACATTATTTGCAAAAAATGGAAGAGAACTGATACATTCTAAAAATGTTAGTGTTCTTGTAGAAGCTCTTGCAGAAAAAATGGGCTTTAGTGAGGAGGACGTTAATTTAATGAGATTAGCAGGGCTTATGCATGATATAGGCAAAATAGGTATCCCAGACAGTATATTGAACAAGGACGGGAAATTGACGATTGATGAGTACGAGGAAATAAAAAAGCATCCTGAAATTGGATATAGAATATTAAGTTCCGTAAATGAATTTTCGGAAATGTCAGAGTGTGTTCTAGAGCATCAT
>DASRME010000136.1:0-7760 GCA_035648095.1 Atribacterota bacterium
AAAAAGCAGCAAAGGAACTTAATATTGTGGTTATTGACCCGACTTTGGTAGCATTTAAGTATGTTGAGGCGATGGTAGAGGTAGGAATTAAACAATCAAAACGGGCTCTATATGCTCATCCTTCAAAGAAAGAATACAAGACATAATATGTCTTGTATTCTTTCTATCAACTTACTATATATTGATTAATAAATAAGCATAAAATGTATAATCCTTAAATAAATATGAAAAAGGAAGACAATAGATAGTGAAAATATTTATAATTAATCCCAATGCTGATAGAAAATTTACTGAAATGATAAAGATTGAGGCTTTAAAGGTAATTTCCCCGGGAAATGATGTAGTATGTAAAAATGCTCCCAATGCTCCTATGTTTATCGGTAACCACATAGACGAAATTCTCTGTGGCCCAGGCATGTTACAGCTCCTTCAAGAGAATGAAAAAGATTTTGATGTCTTTGTATTGGGTTGCACCTGTGATGTAAATATAGATATTATGCGGGAAACTACTGAGAAACCTGTAGTAGGAATCGGAGAATCTTCGATGCTTGCAGCCATGATGCTGGGTGGAAAATTTTCAGTCATTCAAATGGGTCCGAGAGGAATTTCTATGAAAAAGCGTTTTATCAAAAATCTTGGGTTTGATTCCCGCTGTGCTTCTGTTCGTTCCATCAATATAAATGGTCCCGGAGATATGGCCGATAAGATTATTGGTGCAGCCCGGAAAGCTATAGAAGAAGATGGAGCAGAGGTTATAACGCTTGGATGTGCTGGTCTTGCAGGATTAGCTGAAAAAGTAAGTAAAGAAATTGGTATTCCTGTTATTGATGGGATTCCTTATGGAGTACGTTTTGCCGAAGCATTAGTGGCTTGTGGGGGAAAAACAAGCAAAAAAGGACTTTATGGTCCATCCGTCTAAAGATTCAGGTATGAGAAAATTAAAAAAGGAGAACTGATGAGTAATTTGAGATTAAATTCCCAGATAACTTTTCTTTATTACAAAGACCTTAATGAAGCTAAAGATTTTTTTGAAAATATATTAAATCTTAAAGTTGTAGATGATCAGGGTGATGCCATTATTTACCGTATTACAAAAGGAGCTTTTATTGGAATCGTGGACGAGAAAAAAGGACATTGTAAAGCTCAGGATATAAATGCTGTACTTATCACTCTTGTGACTGATGATGTTATGGGTTGGCACGAGTACCTCCTTTCTCACGGAGTAAAGATGGAAACCCCTGTTCAGAAACCAGAAAATTTTCCGGTTGAATGTTTTTTCTTTAAAGGACCAGGCGGTTATGAATTCGAGGTTCAGAAATTTCTAATATCAGAAACTTTTGAAAAATTTAAATAATGCAATAACTTTAAAACATATTCATTTTAAATAGATAATAAGCACAAAATATTCGAGGTGATAATAAATAACTTTTTCAATTTTTCTATCTAAAACTTTAGTTTTTAGGAAATTAAAAAATATATTAAATATAAATTTAATTGTCTGGAATCGATGATATTTAAAAAGGAGCAGATAATGAAAAAAATAGGACTAATTGGTGGACTAACCTGGGAATCTACAGCAGAATATTACCGGCTAATAAACGAGATGGTACATGAGAGACTTGGTAAAAGACATTCGGCAGAAATGATAGTGGGAAGTTTTGATTTTGATCCTATAGATCGTATGATGGCTGAAAATAACTGGGATGGTATTGCCGAATTGCTTTTCGGAATGGCAAGAAACCTTGAAAAGGCGGGAGCTGAATGTCTTCTCATATGCTGTAATACACTTCATAAAATAGCAGATAGAGTAGAGCGTCCCGGAGGTGCAAAACTGATTCACCTTATAGATGTAATAGCTGACGAAATAATTCTTCGAGGAATGAAAAAAGTGGGTCTTATGGGGTCCATATATACCATGAAAGAGAATTTTTATCGCGAAAGGTTGTCTCAGCGGGGAATAGAAGTTGTTATACCCGAAGAAAATGATATGAAAATTATAATGAAAATTATTGAAACAGAATTGGGGATTGGAAAAATAAAAGAAAGTTCCCGGAAAATATTTGTAGGAATAATCAATAATTTAAAGATAAAAGGTGCTGAGGGGGTAATACTGGGATGTACTGAAATTCCTCTTCTTATCAGAAAACAAGATACACCAGTTGTCCTTTTTGACAGTACCTGGCTTCACTCGGCAGCAGCTGTAAATTTTACTCTGGAGCAGTAAACCTTGCCCTAGAGGTATTATTTTCACATCAATTTAAAAAATACGGAGGTGAAAATGTAAAATATTCATGCTATACTTTTATTACTATTGTCTTTTTAATTTCATGTTCATTTATAGCTTTTGCTGCTGATAAGACATTGTTATCAGATTATTGGATCACGAGATATGTACGGGATTTAAATGGTCGAAAAATGGGAAAACATATCAAATATAAAACACAATTTTGTAGTTTAGGGAGAATATAATGGAACCAGTAACAGTAGGAATTATTAGTATTATCTTTTTATTGAGTCTTCTGGGATTAGGCGTTTCTATTGGACTTAGCTTTATTATTGTAAGTTTTTTAGGAATTTCTATAATTTTAGGATTTAATCATGCAATTTCCTTTCTAGGAATTACCATGTATCATTCTATAGCTAGTCCCAGTTGGTGTTCTATACCGGTTTTTGTACTTATGGGTGCTTTTGCGGTAATTGCCGGGTTTGGAAATGATATATATGATAGTGTTTATAAGTTAACCAAGCGTTTGCCCGGATCTTTGGGTGTGGCTACGTGTTTAGGATCCGCCCTTTTCGGTGCCATTTCAGGATCTTCTCTTGCCAATACTGCCATTTTCGGCAAGATTGCTCTCCCTGAAATGGATAGATACAAATATGATCGTGCCTTTTCTGTGGCCATTGTGGCTTCAGCTGGAACATTTGCCAATATGATTCCACCCAGCGTAAACATGATTATTTTTTGTCTTTTTGCAGAACAGTCTATAGGCAGATTATTTGCTGCCGGTGTTATTCCCGGTCTTATGACTGCCACCGTGTATATTATTTCTATCTTATGGAGAGTTAAAAAAAATCCCAAACTTGCGCCCCATGAAGTAATTGTTACCAAACAACTTACAATAAAAGAAAAGATATATTGTTTTCAAAGAATGGCACCATCCGGTCTTACCATAGCAATTGTTTTTAGTGGTATTTATAGTGGTTTATTTACTCCTACAGAGGCAGCTGCTGCAGGATGTCTTGTTATTTTGCTTATTGGTTGGTTTCGAAAATCCATTAAGGGATTAAGAGTTCTTCTGGAGCCTCTAAGGGAATCAGCCAATACAACAGCGCAGCTTTTTATTATTAATGTGAGTGCTATCTTTTTTTCCAGATTTTTTGCCCTTACTAATATTCCAAGTAATCTTGCAATATTAGTAGATGGTTTAGCAGTACCTCGTTTTGTAATTTTGCTGTTTATATTGATGGTATATTTCTTTCTGGGAATGATAATGGTTGAGATAGGAATGTATGCTCTTACGATACCTATATTTTTACCAATAATAATTTCTCTGGGTTATGATCCTATTTGGTTCGGTATTCTTGTAATAAAAATGAGTGAGATTGCTGCCGTAACGCCCCCTGTGGGGCTAAACGTCTATATGGCTAAGGTTGTGGCTGGGAAGGATGTATCGCTGGAACAGATATTTGGAGCTATATGGCCATTCGTTATCTGTGACATTATTGTGTTGATTATACTTATTATTTTCCCGGAAATCACACTATGGCTTCCTAATTTACTTATGGGTCATTGAATCGCATAAATTGCAGTAATTTAAAGTAGTGTTTATGGAGTTATAGATATAGGATTTTAAAATAAGCAAGTTGAATTAGTGTCAAAATACTAATTTTAAAGAAATTAAAAAATAATAGAGAGAGTTGTAACTCGAGTTGAAGATAGTAAAAAATAGTTTACAATTGTAACTTTATTTGTTTATTAACTCTATATTGACCAATATGATGGCTGTTTGTTCATCTTGGCGGATACCTAGCAGAAGCTAAAAAAGTTAAAAAAGGGAGGGAGGAGAATTTAGAGATGTAAAAAAAATTAGGTAAAATTAAGTATATTTTAAAAAGTGATAATTAAAAGAAGTGTATTTTGTGAACCAAAAAATTTAGGTAAAATTAAGTTTTTTAAAAAAAAGGAGGAAATTTCAATGAATCAAGATATAAGAAAATTAAATATTTTATTATTGTGCCTTTTCTTAGTGATGATATTTTGCTTAACTTCTACGGTTTTTGCTGCCGATAAACCTATTGTTCTAAAATTATCAGATCACGATACTAACGCAGGTTTAAAAGGACGGATAGGAACATTATGGATTGAGGAAGTAAAAAAACAGACTGGCGGTAAAGTTGAGATTGAAGGATACTGGGGAGGAGCTCTTTTCTCTGCCGAAGAAGAGCTCAAGGCTCTTTCTGATGGTGTTGTAGACATAGCTGCAATATATCCTGACTTTTATCCAAATCAACTTCCATTTTTTGGGGCTTACTGGCTTTTTCCAAAAGGACCGGAAAAATGGGAAAATATAAAATGGGTATATAATGAAACTATGGCAAGGGTTCCAGAGTTTAGTAAAGAACTTAAAGCTACTGGAATAAAAATTCTTCTCATGGAAAATGGACTCCCTATGGCCTTCATGTCTCGTTATCCTGTTACTTCTCTCAAAGATCTTAAAGGAAAAAAATGGCGTGCGGGTGACCGTTGGAATCTCAAGCTTCTTGGAAATCAAGGGTGTGTTGTTATTTCTGTTCCTTGGTCTGACTGTTACATGGCTCTTCAAACCGGAACAGTTGATGGTATAGTTTCTAACTATGATGGGATGCATAGGCAGAAATTTGATGAACCTGCAAAAAATATTCTTAGTGGAAAAGCGATTGGCTGGTCACAACCTATGTATTACGCTATCAATCAGAAGAAATGGGATAGTATTCCTAAAGATCTTCAGGAAGGCATTTTGGAAGCAAGTAGAATTGCCGAAGAAGCCTTTGGTGATATGTATGACGCTGAATTTGATAAGATTGTAGCAGAAGAGAAAGAATCTGGTTGCATTGTAAACTTTTATAGCCCAGAAGATGTGGACAGCTGGGCTGATGAATCCTGTCTTGAAGGGCTTCGTGAAACTTTCTCTAACGAACTTATTGAAAACAATGTGACAGATAAGGGTCCTGAAATGTTAAAACAGATTAGTGAAGTTATCAACGAGGCAATCGAAAGAGAAAAGTAATAAAAATAGTTATTCGAATCAGGGTGAAAGAACAACAACTGATGTTCCACCCTGATTCGTATAACTATACTCATGAATAACCTTATTAATCTGCTTGAAAAGTTCTTGACCCATCAGTTTTTAGTTAGATAAAGAATTTAAACGATTCTACTGGTAATCTTAGCGTCAATGTATATATAATTAGTCTAGAAAGTAGCATTAGAGGAGTGGTATGAAAAAAGAAATTATTATAGAGGAGACTTCAGAAAAATGAAAAGTATTCTAAGTAGAATTAACCACTTTATGGCGACATTAGGCGGTCTACTGATGAGCATAGTAGTAGTTCTCTTTCTTACGAATATAATAAGTAGAGAGATAAGCAAACCCATACAGGGACTACTTCAGTTGGCAGTTTTTACAATGATTATCGTTGTCTATATGGGATTAGCTTATTGTGAAGAAAAGGATGAGCATATCAAGATTGAGATTGTTGCTAGCCGGGTTTCTCTGCTCATTAAGGGAAAGATGAAAATGATTGTAAAGATTATAGAGATTTTCATATTAAGTATTTGTGTTTACGCAGTAAGTCTTGATGCATATTCGGCCTATATCACTAAAGCTTCAATCACCGGTACTGTGCCTATGATTCTTTGGCCGGTTAAATCAGTGATGTTAGTTGGACTGATTCTGTTTTGGTTTCAGATTTTGTCAAATCTTATTGAGCTTACCAAAAAAAAATGAAATAATCGAAGAAAAACTACTATTAGAAAAAAGGACATAGAAAAAATATTTGATGATCCTATAGTAGGATATTAAGATTGGAACAAATAGATATTTAGATTATTCTATAAAATGTATAATTCTAGTATCTTCAAATAGTGTCTGTACAATATTATAAAGGGGTGCAGAAATAAAAAGATTGATCTAAAATAAGAACCCTGACAGAAATAAAATTTAAAAAGAAGTTCTGGTAGTGAGCTGAAAGAAATTGTTTGAAGGATATAATTAATTATATTTCATCACATAAATAAGAAGAAAAAGCAAAAAAGATTATAAACAATCATTTTATTCGGATTATTTAGTAAGAAAAGGTAAGATCTACCTTGTTTGTACAAAAGGGTTAAATAGAATTTATTATTATAAGATTTTGTTGATTTTTTATAGTGTGGCTCAAATTTATTCTGATAAAATTTGTAGGAATTTTTCAAGTTTTATAAAAAAATTATTTTAGTTTATTAGTGTAAAATTTAGTGGGATAGTTACGTGGTACTTATTATATATTAGAAATTTTTGTATTTAATTTACTTGTTCTACGATTAATTATTGAGCTGTACAAAACACCAGATTCCTGTCTGATGATGTAGTTGATATCCAAACGAGATGGCATTTGGTATAATAAAACATGATATTTCTAAAAAGTGCCTTTGTTATCTTCAAAATGGAATATTATCTCGTCTGGATACCGAGATATCAGAGAAGAATCTTAGTGAAAGGACTAAAGGAATATACGGAGAAAATACTTTTGTATATTCCAGAACTTTATCCCGATATCGAAATATTAAAAGCTTAACGTATAAGAGGATTATCTTCACACAGTAGCCATGGTACCTCCAGGAATTGCAGTCGCCGATGAAATTTGGTTTATCAAAAGCACAGTCAGCAAAAAGCACAAAGCGAAATTTACTTTTATACAAAAACCTATACAAGGAAAGTCGGCATACGGTCAAGAGGATACTGTGTATTTTTTGTATAAGCTTAAATGAAAAGGGAATTTTCACCTACTCAGAGCATCAAGAAAAAGAAAAAAAAGAGCAATTGCAATTAACATTCTCATAGGTTTAAGATGCTCCTCGGTTTCTGCTGGGGTAGTTTCACTTTCTTGAGTTATGGTGTAAAAACAAGTAAAATAGGTCAGTATTTATAAATATCTAGAAGAAAGTTAAATTGCAAAAAAATGTTATTTAACATTTTTGATCATAGAGATGTATAATAAATTAAATTTAAAAAACATTAGGAGAATATACTATGGAAAAATATGATTTGGTTATTAAATCTGACAAGATATTTATAGATGGCAGATTAGTAGATTGTTATATAGGAGTAAAAGATGGAATAATTACCACCATAAGCAATGAAGAACTAAATGGGAGAGAAGTTATTGATGCAGAAGGTAAAATGGTTTTACCAGGCACAATAGATCCCCATGTCCATATTAGAGCTCCCGGACATGATGAAAGAGAAACCTTTGAAAGCGGTACAAAAGATGCTGCTTTAGGAGGGGTTACTACCGTAATTGAAATGCCGTTTGCCTCTCCCCCTCCGTATTCTCCCGAAATAGTAAAAAATAGAATGAGTGTTGCAGACAAAGAAGTGGTGGTTGATATAGCTTTTTATGGAGCGGCAGGTACAGATCGTTTAGATGATATCATTCCCTGTTCAAAATCTGGTATTGTGGCCTTTAAAACTTTTTTACATGGAGCACTTCCAGGTAGGGACAAAGAATTTATCGGGCTA
>DASRME010000137.1:0-2955 GCA_035648095.1 Atribacterota bacterium
GGTAGCAATAACAACTTTTTGACTTTCCTTTGTAAATCGCTGAATCCCCTTGATGACTTCCTTAAAAACAGGTGACAGAAAAAACCATTTTCTAAAACTCTTTTCCTGCCATTTCTCTTTCTCTTTAAAAAATAATTCTCGAAAAAAATGATAATCGAATTGAAGCTGGTTACGATAAGCAATGAATTCCTGTTGGTCCTTAATCTGAACCTGTTCTTCCATAGCTTTAATAATAGCGAAAAAATCACCCGATAATTCAATATAAGACCTTAAGCGGTGATAATCATCCATTTCTTTTTTATATTGTTTTTGTATTTCTTCCCAATTCTCAAAAGTAAATAATTCTCCGCCAAAATTTCTTTTTACTTCCGTACCAAAATGTTTACAATAGGCATTATGACTTACAAATAAAGATTTTAAAGCACTGTCGCTAATGACCCCGTCAAAATCCACTGCTAATATTTTCATTTTTAATTCTTCCTAACCTTTGAATTAATTTATGTAGTACCGTTAAACAAATTATTTAGATTATACTATTTCTTTATTGGGTTGTACAATGGGAATTGTGTGTTTTTGGCCGTGGTATACGATGAGATTTTAGATTACGCAGAGTATATAGAGGGAATCTAGACTTATCAGACCCTTTACGAAAAGCTAGAAAAAGTTACAGAATTATTGAGCTAGTGTAACCATCCTTATTTCGTATTAAAATTAAGAGTTAATTGATTTTGGTTTTCATTAATTTCTATTTTCTCATTGTTATAAATTCTACCGTTTTTATTAGGAAAATAATTTACTGAAAAACGTCTATGTAATTTATATTGTTGTTTCCAAGGCTTAAGTTTTGTATCTTCCATTATTTTAGCCATTTGTTTTCCAAACCAACGTTTAGTTTCTTTGTTAGATTTTGGATCAATTGCAGTTCGTACTGATCCTAACAACAAGTCAGTAAGCTGAAGGATCTCTTCCTGAGAACTAAAAGGTCCTTTTTTAGCACAAGACAAGCACTCTATCTGATTTTTTAAACAAACTTTTGGACCTTTATATTTACTATACGTATTAAGCTTACTTTCTAAATATATTTCAAAATTATCTGTAGTAAGCCCATCTCCCAACAATCCTTCTGGTCTTCTAGCTTTTTCATCAGAATAAATTTTCAAATTTATAGCATTTTCATTGTTAAAATACCACGCTAGCCCTACTTTTAAAGCCATTGCGGTAAACCTATTATAAGAATGAAATTTTTTATCAAAACGGCTATGATCATATTCTGGACAGATTCTATTTATTGCAAAAACATTAAAACATGATTTTCTAGTCCACTTATTTTCCCAGAAAGAAAACCATTTTTTCGCAACTCGTGCTTTTGCGCCAAATTGGCCTTGAAAAAATTTTGCTAATTTGCAAAAATGAATTTCTCCTTCATATTCTTCTTCTTTTCTAATATTTTTTAAATCTTGGTTAATCTCATCGATAAAATCATCTTTTATCCAAAACAAACCTGTTAAAGCCCATTTTCCATGGCTAAAACTACCACTTTCATCATGAAAAACAGAAATATTTAAATTTTCAATTGGTTTACTAAATAAATCTAAACTCATAATTTTTTTATTTCTTTTCTAAACGAGAATAAAAAGTCACGTCTTTACATTTTACATATTACAATTTCTTAAAACATGATAAAAGTGTAATAAAGGATTATCTCCTGTCATATTTTAATCATTTGAGAAGATATCGGAAATCTGGATTTATCAGACTTCTTACAAAAAGTTATGAAAAAGTTACTGAATTATTGAGCTAGAGCAACTATGATCTTTATGCTTAAAAAGTTCGAATCCTACCCGGCTCCCCTATCAACTTTTCATTGGAACCAAATTATCCAAGATATGCGAAACATCTATAAACTAAAGGAGTTTATTAACTTTCCAATATCAGCATAAATAATGTTATATTGCCTATTTTCCCTTATTTATCAACAATATATACTCCCTACTCTTATTCTAACCATGTATTATAAAAGAAATAATTAAAATATTATTAAGCTACTTTTTAGTATTAACTGATCTTGAATATTTTTCTTCTAATTCTTCTATTTCTTGTTCTGTCTTAAAAAGTAGCAACAATCTTTTATGATACTTTTCTTTTACGGTATTATCAAAAGTTCTTATTGCAATATTAATAGCTTCTTCCTCTCCCCTTTTTGCTATTCTAATTTCACTATTTGTAGACTCAAAACCCCACATACATGGAAAAATCTGTTTAAATGGACTGTCAACGCCAAGCACAAGAAATTCTTTATCATTTTTTAAGATATCCCAATAGTTTAAATTAATCATAGGAGGTATTAGTTTTTTAATATCTTTTGGTTTTTGGAATGATTTCTGTGCCCACTCCCAAATCCAAAATGTCCTATAAATATTTTCTGCGTCCGCACCTAGAAGTCTTAAAGATATTTTTTTAAACTTTCGTGTTTTAATAAATTCATCAAGTCCTCTTTTTATTAAATCTGCTGAAAATCCAAGTGCAACGCCAAGCATTACGCCTAAAATAACATTCGATGTTTCTGGGATATTAATGTTAATGAATTTAATTAGAGTAACAATTACTGCAAAGATAAGAATCGCAGGTATCGCAAATATTTTTACTATTTCTGAAATCCAATATTTCATGTTTCCTCCATTTAACAGTTAGAACCAAATTATTAAAGATATGGGTAACATATACAAACTAAAGGAGTTTATCGACTTTCCAATATCAGCATAAATAACATTATATTGCCAATTTTTCCTTATTTATCAATAAAATATACTCCCTACTCTTATTCTAACCATTTATTTCAAAAGTAGAAATTATACAGAAAATAAAGGGGTCAGGTCTCAACATTTGACATTCATACAGAAAATAAAGGGGTCAGGTCTCAACATTTGACATTCATACTTCTTTTAAAACTGTTAT
>DASRME010000138.1:0-5125 GCA_035648095.1 Atribacterota bacterium
ATTTATGTTATTCCCTAAATCCATTGATGATTATGTACCAGAAAATCATCTGTCAAGAATGATAGATAGTATTGTGGAACAGCTGGATACCAAAGATATCGAAGACAAATATTCATCACTAGGACAGAACACCTATCATCCCAAGATATTGATAAAATTACTCTTTTATGGTTATGCCATAGGAGAAAGGAGTGGAAGAAAGATCTCATCTAAATGTGAAACCGATACCGCCTATATCTATCTATCCCAGATGTATAAACCTGATTTTCGCACCATCAATGATTTTCGAAAAAATAATATTTTAGAATTATCCCAATATTTTATCGATATCCTCCGTATGTGTAAAGAATTAGGCTTAATCTCGGTAGGGCAGATGAATATCGATGGTACCAAGATCAAGGCAAGTGCCGCCAATCGCCGGACCAAAACCAAAGAGGAGTATCAAAAATGGTTAAAAAGAATCGATGATAGAATAAAGCAGATCCTGGAAGAAGCAGAGGCCACCGATACCCGAGAAGACCAGATATACCAGGATAAACGCGGAGATGAACTTCCGGAAGAATTAAATACCCAAGAAAAGCTCAAGGCCAAGATTAAAAAGGTCCTAGAAAAATTTAAGAACGAAAAAGAAAAGATCAATCTCACCGATCCGGATGCCAGATTCATGAAGGATGGCCATTACCGTATCGATACCAGCTATAACTGTCAGGCCTCCCTAAGCAAAGAACAGATCATGCTATCCAGTGAGGTCATCACCCAGGCCTCTGACCGCAAGGCCCTGGAATTAATGGTTACAACCAGTGAGGCTAATTTAGCCCAATCCGTAAAAGAGATCGCCGCTGATGCCGGCTATTCCAGTTATGATAATTATGAGTATCTGGCTAAAAATAATAAGACCGGATACATCCCTGACCAAAACTTAAGGAAAGATTCTAAAAAAGACCAAGATCCCTATCGTCATACTCAATTTCACTATGACCAAGATCAGGACCTCTTTCTTTGTCCCGAAGGTAAAATACTCAAGCTATATAAGATACGCCGGAAGGATTGCAGTTACCGGAAATTTCAGACAAAAATTTATAAGTGCAAAGATTGTCCTAGTTGTAAAAATAGATCATTATGTACCAGACAGAAGTATCGTACCCTTAACCTGGAAGATCGGAGAGAATTACTTTTACAAATGCGAAACAGGCTACAGACCGAGGTAGGACACAAGAAGTACCTCCAGCGGCTCTGGACCACCGAGCCGGTATTTGGACATCTGAAATACAATCTGGGTTACCGGCACTTTTTCCTAAGATCACTGAAGAAGGTAAAGGGTGAATTCAGATTGATGTGTATTGGTTGGAACCTAAAGAAAATGCATAAGATGATGGCCTTTGGTTAAGCCATTTTTGTTACCATGAATATAAATATCTAATCAGTAGAATTTATTCTACTAACTTTGATAGAGTATGATTTATATAATGGAAATTTATTATAAATTCTCGGTCAACCTGTTGAAACCTGACCCCTTTATCTTTTAAAAAGTATTAGGAGGCATTTTGACTACCATCACAGCACTGCCATTACTGCTCATCGCATCAGGCACAGTAGTGATGCTAATAAGTATTTTAAAATATAAAGGAACAATTCGGCTGGCCAATGGACTTCTAGTGGCTGATAAAAAAGCGATACACCGGTTGGAGAAAATCCATCGGCTACTGATGTGTTTTTTCTTGGGCGGTTATCTGGTTGTATTAGTATCATTAATTGCAAACCTAAACATTGTAGGAAATATTTTTACAGGTATGATCTTCTTTTTCGGGGCCGTATTTGTATTTATTGGCATATTATTGCAATCAAATATGCTCCTTTCCATCAGAGAGAATCTTAAAGAAATGGTCAGCAAAAAAAACCAACTGCTTCAGACCGAAAATGTCACCATCTTCGCGCTGGCCTACCTGGCTGAAATCAGAGACCAGGAAACGGGAAAGCATTTGGAAAGGACCTGCCAGTATGTAAAAATATTGGCCAATGAGCTTTCCCTGCTGCCGAAATATCGCTCATATTTGACGCATGATTATATATCGGATATTATCAAAGCAGCTCCTCTTCATGATATCGGCAAGGTTGGGGTTCCTGATTCCATACTGCTAAAACCGGGAAAGCTTACAGCTGAAGAATTCGAAATCATAAAAAAACACTGCGAATACGGTGCAAATATTCTACTCGCAGCTGAAAACAAACTTGATTTCAGGTCATTTCTATCAATTGCAATCAAAATTATAATGACTCACCATGAAAGATGGGACGGAAAAGGTTATCCTCTCGCATTAAAAGGCGAAGAGACCCCTTTGTCCGGAAGGATAATGGCACTTGCCGATGTCTACGATGCTCTCATAAGCAAACGATGTTACAAAAAAGCTCTCTCTCATAAAGAAACCTGTATTATAATAACAAATGAAAAAGGAAAGCACTTTGATCCTGAGGTTACAGAGGCTTTTTTGAGGAAAGAAGAAGAGTTTGAAAAAATATCAGAAGTTATGGCTGACTGAATAAAAGAACAGGTGACAGTTGTTTGTTCCTATTTATTATCTTGAAACCCTTGTTTTGTAAGGGTTTCAAGAAGGTATTTTCCCACAGATTTCACACATTTCCCCCATTTATAAATAAATATGGTTATTTTAATCCCTTTGTCATTATGGCAGATTCTCCGCACTTGCACCTTGCATCTTGCAACTTTTTCCTCTAAAAAGAAGGATTTTTTAAACCTTTTGTCGTATTAATATTGGGAGTAAAGGGGGTCAAGTCTTGCAATATAACAAAGTTAGTAAATGTAACTCTTTCCTTAATAAAATAGAAGATAAGCTATGTCAATAATTCGGAAACTTTTGGCAGAAAACATATGGAGTCTGATGAATTTCTTAATTGAATGGTTGAGGATTTAGGTATTACTATTGATAAATGTTCAAAAGTAAGAACATATAAAAAGGAAAATTACATCATAGAAAAATGGAATCTTTCCTACTTTAATTAAAAAATACATATTAAGTATCAATATCATGATATTTTTGTTACTTTAAGTATAAAGTACTTGAAATTGAGGTAAAAATGTCGTATTATAAGTATGCGGATTTCAAAAACGCATGTAAAAATGATAGAGATAATGTTATTCCAATAAATAATGTTCTTGAAAATGCAAGAAATGACTTTAACTTAAACACTAAGTCACAGCTATTAGATTTCATTCAGAATGATGGGTTGGAGAACTTAACTTTTGTTAATACTAAAGATTGGGAGAATAATCCAAATAAAAACAAACCAATCAAGGTTGATGCTTATGAATTTACATCTATGTATAAATTGGGGTACATAGCATTTATGCATAATGATGAAACCAATAAATGGCTTATTAAATCTTTTCATTTATCGAGCAATAGAAATATGGCAATATATCTTGCCATGGGTAAAGTAGGTCTAATTAATAAGTTGGAGGAAGAACATGAATAAACAGAGATGTCCGGCATGCGGCTCTGTAGATGTTATAGACGAGAAAAAAAGTATTTTAATAAAGGAACCTTTTGGAGGTCAAGATAATATTGAGATACATGAAAATATATGTTCTACATGTGGATCTCGAGGAGATTTTTTTAATCAGAATGAAACTTTAATAGATGAAACGATTAAAAAATTAAAACAAAAAAGTATTGGGAGTATCCTAAATGATTTTGTTGATAGTAAAATGAGTATGTCATCAATTGAACGAGCATTAGAAATACCTCAACGAACACTTACTAAATGGAAAAACAGAACAACTGCTCCTTCTTCTTCAGGCGTTGCTTTAATGAGGCTTATTAAACTGTTTCCATGGTTGTTAGAAGTAGCGGAAAATAAATATGATTACAATGAAGCTCAAAAAATTCACATAAATGCGGCAATACAAAAATTGTTGCCTGAAATAGATTTTCTTAAGGAAGATTTCATTGAGGCTGGTGGTATAGTAGCAACATCCGGATCTGCGCTTTTCTATAGGTATTATGAGAAAAAGGATATGGATAACCAAGAAAAAATATATAACAAAATCACGCTTGTAACCAACACAGAATAGAGGAGAATAAAAATGAAATTATTGAATTTTATTATTTGTGATGATATTAGAAATGAATTAGGAAGCAAACACTCTCTTATGGGTATATATGATGATTCCATTGAGTTCCAGGTACCTCCGGATAGTCAAAATATCTGGCCAAAATTATTAAGAATTGGGATATATGCAAAAGTAAAAACTGAAGAAAATGAGGAAGTATCTAGATTTAAGATAAGGATGAAATACAATGAAAAAGAAACAGTATTGCTTGATAGAATTTTAACTCTACCGAAAATTAAAACTTCAAAAAAAATAAATATTGCATTTGTCCATAGTGCTTTTAAATTTGAAAACTCGGGAAATATTACATTTTTCTTAGATTTTTATAATCAAAAAAAAGAACTTATAGCTACACTTTCTCCAGAATTTGTATTTAGCGTTAAGGAAAAAGTAATACAATAGAAAAAAGAACAGGGAACGGTTCACCGTTCCTCTTTACTATCTTTAAAAGCCTTTATTTGTAAGGCTTTCCTCCCCCCTTCAGGAATGCCCTAAAAACGTACGGAGAGTGCCTTTAAACGCACTTCAAATTTCGAAAAAACGGCAATTGCAACCCCCATTTTTGGCCTATTTTTGTCTCCCCGATTTCCTAAAATCCTTATAAATAGCCACTTTCAGATTTTAAGATGAGGGGATTTTAGTTAAAAAAGTGCCATTTTTGAGGGGTAATGTATCGGTTAAGGCAAAATTTACTCGTACAAGCAATCCTCGCATTATTCTCTTAAAACCCTTAATATATAAGGCTTTCAAGAAGGTATTTTCCCACAAGTTTTACACATTTTCCCCAGACATAAGTAAACATTATTAGTTTTAATCTCTCTGTCATTGTCATTATGGCAGATTCTCCGCACTTGCACCTTGCATCTTGCAACTTTTTTCTCTAAAAAGAAGGATTTTTTAAACCTTTTGTCGTATTAATATTGGGAGTAAAAGGATCTATAATTATAAAATAACATTCAACTATAGAATAAACTGAATAAATCAGGATAGTCAAAC
>DASRME010000139.1:0-3022 GCA_035648095.1 Atribacterota bacterium
AATAACATAAATTGATTTTTTCGGTAAGGCTTAAATTTAGGCATTTTCGAACCTCCTTTACTTAAGTTCTATTATATCAAAAATGCCTTTTTATTTCCTGTCTTTTTGTTGTATAATTGAGTTATTCTCGGTCAGCCTGTCAACATTTGACATTGGGGAATTGAAATGTCAAATATTGAGACCTGACCCCACTACTCCATCGTCCTTGACCTTAGACATCGTGTGTAAAGAACAATTAGAATATCTAATATCATAGGCTACTCCAATGTGATAGGTGATAAGCAATGTGGGATAAATTATATAAAAGGATGAGTTCGGAAAATAATTTGGAATTAGCATTGTCACGTTTACAAACGGGACAAAACATCCAGTACAAAAATTATTATAGAAATTTATTTTTAGCTTATGAATTGACAAAAAAAGAAAATATTAGAAGATTATCCGAAAGATTGAAGGGGGGTTCATATCAACCATCGAAAGTTTTAAAATTTTATTTGCCAAAATTTTCAGGGCTTCAAAGACCAATCACATTTTTACATTTAGATGATTTAATTGTGTATCAAGCACTTGCAAATATAATTGCTAAAAAATTTAATAAAGAAAAAGAAAGAGTAGAATTTAGAAATGTTTTTAGTAATATTTTGAATAGAAATAGCAATACCAATATTTTTTTCTTTAAAAAATGGCAAGAAGGGTATGGAAAATTTATAAAAAAGATAAAAGAATATTACGATGACGGAAATAAATGGGTAGGCCATTTTGATTTAGCGGCCTATTACGATACAATCGATCATCAAGTGCTCTCTGAACAAATATCTAGAAATACATATCAAAATTTTACAGATTTGCTTAAAAAATGTTTAGGAGAATGGAGTACACATAAAAATAATAAATTACATCATGGAATACCTCAAGGCCCGCTATCCTCAAGTCTTATTGCAGAAATATATATGCTACATATAGATAAAAAATTGAATAATAAGGATATTAAATATGTAAGATATGTAGATGATATAAAAATATTTGGGAAGACCAGGGAAGAAGTGTTATCTGGTGCAATTTTATTGGAGAGAGAATGTAAAGAACGTGGATTAATCCCTCAATCTAAGAAATATGAAATAATAAATGCAAGTACAGTTGAAGAAGCAATTGGTAAATTTCCCAGCTTAAAACAAGAAGACAAAAATATAATTTCTTCAAATAAAAACAAAACTTATCAACTATTTATTGAAGCATTCAATGAAATTAGTTTTGATATTTCAAGAGTAAGATATATCCTTAAGACTTCAGATAAGAATGAGAAAATATTGAACGTTATTATAGAAAATTTTTGCAAATATCCTA
Source organism: Atribacterota bacterium (assembly GCA_035648095.1). Taxonomy (GTDB): domain Bacteria; phylum Atribacterota; class Phoenicimicrobiia; order Phoenicimicrobiales; family Phoenicimicrobiaceae; genus Sediminicultor. The sequence goes on from DASRME010000139.1 coordinate 1,345, forward strand.
ATTTGATAGATGAATTTTGTCAGTTTTTACTTAATTACTATGATGATTTAGAATTAGGAAGGAAATTATATTCATTGTGCAAAAATATACCATCTTCTTATGAATATGCCGAAGGAAAACATTGGGAACTTTTATCATATTTTCCTTTTATAGAGACCGAAAAACAAGAAATGATAAATACAGCAATTAATAAATTAAAAAAGAACAGGAACAATTATGCTTTAAAGAGCGGATTATATAAATTTCTCTGTTCAACCAATACTTGTTTAGTTTTAAGATGGCTCGAGAATGAAGGTTCATCTTTAATTCAAATGATGATAGTTCCATATATTTCAACTAAATGCATGGACAAAGAAGAATATAGAGCTTTGTTAAAAGTATTTTTTAGACGTTCTAATTATGAAGCTGCCATAGTTACAATAAAGGAATTAATTTATAACTTTAGGTCTGACATAGTGAATCAGTTAAGGTCTCCTCACAGTGATGATTCTGGAGTCATCAATAATATTTTAGGTTTATCTGAAGAAATAGATTCCATTGGGCAAATAATAAAAAGAAAATATAAAATAGATTATTTCAATAAATGGAAAAGATTTATGAGCAAAGCATACTATATACAGGCAAATAAAGTATTATTTTATGCTGATAATTCATACTATATGGATAAAAATGCATGGGTAAATTATACAGATACATTCAACGAAATAATTACGAGAAACTTTATTGCTTTATTAAAAATGAAAAAACCAAATATTCAATGGCAAAAATTAAAAGAGCCGAGTGGAAAAGATATCGATTATGGAGTGTTATTAAATAAAGACAAAAAAGTTTCAAAAAAATATCCTACAATATTTGATGGATTTCGTTTATTACATGATAGAAGAATAAAAACTCCAATATCCCATGCTTATGATAAAAAAACAATGCAACCTACTAATATTGTAACTAATGTAGAACAAAAAGTATTGTTTAGAAAGCTAAAAATTAGTTATGAAGAATTGATAAAAGAGTTAAGGAATCTAATTTAAAAAGAAGAACATTGGGGGAAAAAAGGGGTCAGGTCTCAACATTTGACATAACTCTATTCAGATAAAAGAACAGGGAACGGTTTTCTGTTCCTATTTACTATCTTTAAAACTCTTATTTGTAAGGGTTTCAGACCCCCTTCAGCAATGCCCTAAAAACGCACAGAGAGTGCCTTTAAACGCACTTCAGATTTCGAAAAATCAGCAATTACGACCCCCATTTTTGGCCTATTTTTACCTCCCCGAAATCCTAAAATCCTTATAAATAGCCACTTTCAGATTTTGAGATGATGGATATTTTAGTTAAAAAAGTGCCATTTTTGAGGGGTAAAGTATCAGTTAAGGCAAAATTTACTCGTACAAGCAATCCTCGCATTATTCTCTTGAAACCCTTATTTTACAAGGCTTTCAAGAAGGTATTTTCCCACGGGTTTTACACATTTTCCCCAGATATAACTAAACATTATTAGTTTTAATTCCCTTTGTCATTATGGCAGATTCTCCGCACCTGTACCTTGCATCTTGCAACTTTTTTCTCTAAAAAGAAGGATTTTTTAAACCTTTTGTCGTATTAATATTGGGAGTAAAAGGATCTATAATTATAAAATAACATTCAACTATAGAATAAACTGAATAAATCAGGATAGTCAAAC
>DASRME010000140.1:0-5055 GCA_035648095.1 Atribacterota bacterium
TGTAGATTTTGCTGATGTAAAAATGATTATACAAAATGCTGGTACAGCAATAATGGGGCTAGGTAGGGCTAGCGGAGAAAACCGAGCCATAATTGCAGCTCAAAGAGCCATAAATAGTCCAATCTTGGAAACAAATATTCAGGGAGCTAAAGGCTTGTTGTTTAATATCAGTGGAAGTTCAAGTTTAACTTTGCACGAAGTTAATGCAGCGGCTGAAATAATTTCTAAGGCAGCTAACCCAGAAGCAAATATTATCTTTGGAGCAGTGATTAAAGAGGAATTAAATGATGAAGTAAAGGTAACGGTAATAGCTACAGGATTTGAAACTGATGAGGAAATAAAAGACGAACCTAAACTTGAAGAAATTGATTTCGATAAAGATAAGATAAATTATAATGATTTAGACATTCCTACTTTCTTAAGAGAAAAAAAGTAAGATAAAATATCAAGAGTCATTTGTAGGGGTAGGGGCATGATACATCATGTCCCTACTTTTTTTCAAACCCGCAATTTGCAACTCGAAACTTATTTTACTTGTTACTCATCACTGTATTTTACTATATACTCGATACTGGTTATTCTATAAGCTATCTGCTATATTCAAAAATATGATTCACGAAATACGAATGAGCCAATCTGACCAATCAAATATTTCTTAATGGTATAGGCGATACTCTATACTCATTATTACGAAATATTTTCTTGACATCCCATATTTAGTGTATTATTATAAATACAATCCTACATTTAGGGGGTTAATATGAAATGCCCTTTTTGCGGTTATTACGATACCGGAGTAATTGAATCCAGGCACATAGAAAATGAATTAGTAATTAGAAGAAGAAGAATTTGTAAAAAATGCAATAAAAGATTCACCACTTATGAAAGAATAGATTTAATTCCTCTAATGGTCATAAAAAAAGATAATCGGAGGGAACCTTTTTCTCGAGAGAAAATAACTAACGGTATTATTAAGGCCTGTGAAAAAAGACCGATTAGCATAGAGATTATAAATAGTTTGGTAAGCGGTATAGAAGAGAGGGTAAAAAGCGAAGGAGTAAATGAAGTGAAAAGCACTCTAATTGGAGAATTAGTTATCTCCAAATTACGAGATTTAGATGAAGTAGCTTACGTAAGATTCGCCTCGGTATACAGACAATTTAAAGATTTAAGTAGCTTCGTAAAAGAAATAAGGAAAATTAGCAAATAAAATAGCAATTTAAGTGCATAGGAATTTCCTTTTCCCATAGGTGGGTTCGATTCATCGAACTCGCAATGAAAACGGATCGGATAAATTCGACTCCTACTTTTTAAAAGCAATACTTTATACTAAAAAAAGTTTTGAGTTTTAAACTAACAACTATTCACTAACGACTAATTTAACAACAATATTTTATAATGAGGTTTTAAAATGATACAGACCATTAAAAAGAGAGACGGCCAATTAGTAGAATTTGATAAAAAGAAAATAAGCGAAGCTATTTTTGCCGCCATGATAGCAGTGGGAGAAGAAAATAAAGCTATATCAGAAAAAGTAGCTGATCAGGTAGTTGAAATATTAGAGAAAGGATTTATAGATAAGCTTCCTACAGTGGAAGAGGTTCAGGATGCAGTAGAAGAGGTTTTAATTAAAGAAGAAATGATAAGAGTTGCCAAGGCCTATATTTTATATCGAGATAAAAGAAGGAGAGTTAGAGAAAGCTTAAAAGTTAGGAAAAAAATAAAAAACCAAAAAAGCATGACCGACCTTTCCCTATTGGTTTCCACTCCAACCTCCGAGAATATTTCCCCCTGGGATAGAAAAAAAATTATTCAAGCTTTAGTTAAAGAAGCAGAACTGCCTTTAAAAATTTCTACAAAGATAGCCAAGGCAGTAGAAAAAAGTATATTTGATTTGGGTTTGAATGAGATTTCCAACTCTTTAATTAGAGAATTGGTTGATAATGAATTATTTACCAGGGGATATGAACATAAGTGGAGAAAACAAAAAATTATCGGAATGCCTACTTTTGATTTAAAACAACTATTTTTGTCCAAGAGTAAAGAAAATAGTAACATTGGAACTAATAATCCGGAAGCTATAAATTTAACCATTGCCGAAAATACCATTAAACAATATATGTTGCAGGAAGTTTTCTCCAAGGAAGTAGCTAATGCTCATTTAAAAGGTTGGATTCATATTCACGATTTAGGCTACCCACGAATATATTGTTCCGGTCATTCTCTTGAATATTTAAAAAAATATGGTCTTGAATTGGAAAATTTAGATACTTCTTCTGCTCCGGCCAAGCATACCAGAACCTTAACTGGACATTTAAACACTTTTTTAGCTTCTATGCAGGCTTATTATGCGGGTGCTTTAGGTATTGGTTATTTGAATATCCTGTATGCACCTTTTTTAGTAAACCAATCTTTTAAAGAAATCAAGCAAGAGGCTCAATATTTAATATTTAGCGGCTCGCAAAACGCCTTTTCAAGGGGAGGACAAAGTCTTTTCCTGGATTTCAATGTTCATCTTGGCATTCCGCACTATCTTAAAAATATTCCGGCAATCGGACCGGGCGGGAAATATACCGGAAAAACTTACGGAGAATATGAGAAAGAATCCCAATTATTTTTAAGAGCTTTGATGGAAGTTTGGAAAGAAGGCGATTGCCATGGAAAAGTTTTTGCTTTTCCTAAAATGGACTTACACATTGATAGTAAATCCTTCGATGACCCTAAACAGAAAGAATTATTAAAATATACTTGCGAATTAGCCTCCGAGAACGGCTCACCTTATTTTATTTTTGATAGGGATGATATAAGTTTGGCTGCTTGCTGCCGATTAAAAACAGAGATAACCGATCAGGAGATGATACTGCATCCGGAAAAATTAAGATTTGCCGGGATACAAAATGTTACTATCAACCTTCCCCAGTGCGCTTATAGGGCTTTTCCTAATAACAAGACTTCCGGATTCTTCCTCGACGCTAAAAATGCAGATAGCATAGACCTATTTTTAGATAAAATTGATCAAGCTTTATGTTTGGCAGTTAGCGCTCATTTACAGAAGAAAAAGTTTTTAGAGATGATGATGGAAAATCCCAGCGGACCTTTATGGCAGATAGGTAAGATAGCCCAAGATGGCAAACCTTACGTAAATTTAGATGAAGGAACTTACTTAATAGGATTAATCGGATTGAACGAAGCAGTCCAGCATATTACCGGTAAACAACTCCATGAAAGTGAGGATGTTTTTAAGCTAGGGTTAAAAATTGTATCATTTATGAGTTTAAAATGCAGAGAGTATAGCAAAAAGTTTAATTTGAAATTATCCTTAGAGGAATCTCCCGCTGAAAGTGCAGCAGGAAGGTTAGCTAAAATCGATTTACAGGAATTTCCAGATAGTGAAAAAGTTGTAAAAGGAAATTCTAATGGAGATGAAAGTTATTATACTAATAGTATCCATTTTGCTGCTTCAGCACCGGTAGATTTGATCACGCGAATTATTAAACAGAGCAAGTTCCATCCTTTGATAAAGAGCGGAGCTATAATCCATGCTTTCATAGGAGAAAATCAGCCTTCACCAGAGAGTATCTATAATTTAATTCAAAAAGTTTGGGAACACACTCAGTGTTCTCAACTTACTATTTCGCCTGAGTTTACCATATGCAATACCTGCAGTGAAGTTAGCAGGGGATTACAGGAGAACTGTAATGGATGTGGGAGTCTCGATGTATATGGAGTAACCAGGATAGTAGGCTATTATAGCAAAATAACTAACTGGAATAAAAATAAGATCGGCGAACTAAAAGACCGACATTCCGGAAATTATAAAGTTAAAAGTAAAATTTAAAAGAGAGTGAAAATACCATGAAAATAAAAATATTCTGGCAAAAAAACTGTCCTCATTGCCCGGAAGCTAAAAACATAGGAAAGCAATTAGAAAAAGAGACGGAGGTTCAATATTTTGATATAGATACAGTTGATGGTCTGGCGGAAGCAAGTTATTATGATATTGCATCCACTCCTTCTATAGTGGCTTTAGATAGTGCTGATAATGAGATTAAAATATGGAGAGGAAAGACCCCTCGATTGGAGGAGATTAGGGAGGAAATGGCAATTTGAACATTAGTATAAAGCAGATGATTGAGACCTCTCTAATAGATTGGGAGGGAAAAATTGTTTCTACTTTATATGTACCCTTATGTAATTTTCGATGTCCTTACTGTTATAATTCCGATTTAATAATACATCCGGAAAATTTTCCTAACATCTCCCAGAAAGAAATAGACAGCTTCCTTTTAAAGAGAAAAGATTTTATCGATGGGATATGTATGAGTGGAGGAGAACCCACTTTATACTCCGATTTAATTTTATATTTTAAACATTTAAGGAGTAATGATTATCTAATAAAATTGGACACTAACGGCACTAATCCAAAATTGTTAGAAAAACTTTTAAATCTTGGTTTAGTAGATTATATTGCAATGGACATTAAATCATCATTAGATTTTAATAACTATTCTAGGGCTGCGGGGATTAAAGATAAAGCGGTATTGGAGAAAGTAAAAGATAGTATCGGATTGATAATTAACTCAAAAATTGATTATGAATTTCGTACTACCGTGGTACCTTTATTACATTCCGAAGAGATTATTATGGAAATTGCCAGGTATATTACTGGGGCAAAAAAATATGTTTTGCAGAATTTCTCTCCTTTAGAAAAGACCCTCGATCCTTCTTTCCAAAAGATAAAACCCTATTCTGATCAAAAGATTCAAGAACTATCGGAAAAAGCAAAAAAGTATTTTCCCAATTGTTATTGGAGATAAGAATTGGTCGTTAGTGAATAGTAAACTAGCGTATAGCGTACGGCGTTTAGCGCATAGTATCGCGTATCGAGTTAAGAAAAAAGTATATAGTATTTAGTATATAGTAAAGTATGATTATAAGTAGTAAATTTCAAGTTTTAAGTTTTGAAGGCGTATTGCAATACGGACCTAATTCTTTTTCTCTTTTCTTTTTCTTAACTATATACTATATACTCGATACTTGATACTATTTTAGTCG
>DASRME010000141.1:0-10126 GCA_035648095.1 Atribacterota bacterium
AGCTTGAATTGTTTTAAAGTGCCACGGGCTTGCCCGTGGGTATCTACGACCTAAAAAATTTTATCTTACAAATGATGATGATTGAAGCGATTTATACTAGAATATAAAAAATTATTAATTATTCTGATTAATAGGATTGAAAGGGAACGTAATATACAATGACTACCAAATCAATAAATAATAAATTAAGTGAGGTAAAGCGAAAAAAGTTTTATTTGACTTTAACTTTTATTTTTCTTTCATTGTTTTTAACAATTTTAATAAGTCAATTTTCTTCTGCTTATACAATGAATTCTTTTGCTGCGGGTACTTCAAATTCGGTTAATTCACCGGTTTACTTAGCCTATTTTTACGAAGTAGGGTGTCATGATTGTGATAAAGTTAAGATTATCCTGAACGATATTTCCGCAGACTATCCTGATAATCTAATCATGGAAAGTTTTGACATCAGCCTAGCCGATAGTATGGAATTAGCCGAATCCTTGGGCGAATTGTATCAAATGCCTGAAGAGGAAAGGCTTTTAGTTCCGGTTATATTTATTGGAGATGATTATCTTTTTCGAGATGCTATTAGCCTTGATAATTTAGACGAATTAATCCAAAAGTATTCAATCACAGAAACGATCGCTCCCTGGGAGAAAATTAAAGAAAAAGATCTTACTGCTCAAGATAGATTGATAGCTCGTTTTCAGTCCTTCGGCCTGGCTGCGGTAGCAGTGAGCGGTTTGATTGACGGCATAAATCCTTGCGCTTTTGCCACCATCATCTTTTTTATCTCTTATCTTACCTTGATCAATCGAAAAGGGAGGGATATTCTCTGGGTAGGAGGAATATTTGCCCTGTCCGTCTTTCTGACCTATTTCTTAATCGGAACCGGGGCATTAAAGATGATTACTTCTTTATCCTTTTTACCTTTAGTCCGAAAGATATTCGTTCTGGTAACCGCCGCCCTTGCCTTAATTTTAGGCGTGGTCAGTTTATTCGACTATCTACAATTCAAGAAAAAAGGGACCACCAAAGACGCCAAACTCCAATTGCCCCCATTTTTAAAGAATATGATCCATTCAGCTATTCGTAAAAATGTAAAATTAAGTAATTACATCTTGATGGCTGCAGTAACTGGTTTTATAGTTTCTCTTTTAGAGTTAGCCTGTACCGGTCAGATTTATCTTCCTACTATCATGTTTATCAGTACTATCCCTGATTTAAAGGCCAATGCTTTATTTTATCTTTTGTTCTATAATCTAATGTTTATAGTGCCTTTAGTCCTGGTTTTTTCTTTTACTTACTGGGGGACTACTTCGGCACAGTGGGCTACACTTACTCAAAAGAATTTTGGGAAAATCAAGATGGCCATGACTCTGCTGTTTTTCGGATTGGCCGTTCTGTTGTTTTATAGCGGAATTTTTTACTAATAGACAGGCGAGACGCCTGTTCTACGGAGGGTAGACACAAGGTCTACCCCTACTAGTTTAATAACTAAAACCGAGAACCGAAAACTGTCAACTAATCTAATCGGATAATTGGAGAATTGGAAAATTAAAGAATTAATTAGGAGGTATTTTATATGACATTTTGGTTAAGAGAGAAAAAGAATAATCTTTTAATTGTTTTATTAATCATTGCTTTTTTGGTTTCTTTTTACCTGTATGCCTTTTCTTCATCTTTTAAAATAGGTTTCCCTGCTCCTACTTTTAATCTTAAGACTATAGATGGAGAAACCTTTAATTTGGAAAATTACAAAGAAAAACAAAAACTCCTTATCCTTTACTTTTATAATAATGAAAATAAGGAAACAGTAGGCGGGATAGAAGAGTTGGTTGAGTATTTTGAAGCATATATTATTGAAGAAAAATGCCAGGTAATTATGATAAATACTCATAAAGACCTGAAAGAGGAAGATATTGCTCAGATTAAAAAGTTTTGGACTGATAAAAAAATATCTTTTACCATGCTATTGGACAGCCAGAATGAAGTGAGCAATCTTTATAATGTTGAAGTTTTGCCCACCAATATCCTTTTAGATAAGAATTTGGTAGTAAAAAGAGTCTATCCTGGGCTAATCTCCAAACAGCAAAATTTAATGTTCCAATATATCAGTTACTTCTTAGATGCTGAAGAAAAAGGAACTCCCCAAAAAGATACCAAAAAGGATGATAGTTGTAATGATGGAGTATGTCCTCCTCCACCGGGCTATTAGATAAGAAATAGAAGATAAATTTTGCAAGGAGAAAAATTATTTGAAAAAACTATTATTAGGATTAATTATAATAGGATTAGTTGTAGGTTTATTTATCGGTTGCCTTCCTACTACTCCTCCTATAGAACCAGAACCAGCCAAGCGAGTAGTAATGGTAGAACTTTATATGGCTATAGGCTGTTCTCATTGTGAAGATGCTGAACCAATACTAGAACAATTAGCAGAAGAATATGGTTATGACCAGATGATACTGGTAGAAGAAGCATCTGGAGGAGATTATTCTACTCCGAAAATCTCTGAAAGATATAAGGAATTATATTTTCCCGATTCTGCTGATTGGGGAATACCTAATATTTTGTTCAACGGATTAAATGATAGGGTTCAAGGTTATTCTTCTAGTAGTCCCGATAATCCTGAAGCATTTATAACAGAAGTAAAAGGTATAATTGATGCCGAACTGGCTAAGGGAGCGAAAATTGTTATTACTGCAGCAAGAAGTAGTAATTCCAATACAACAACCCTTAGCGGAACTATCGAAAATGTAAGTATCTCTACTTTGAGTAATTTAGAGATAAACGGAATGATTTTTAAGGAACAACCGACAGCAAATTTAAAATATTCAGTTACTGATATTTTTGATGAAAAGAAAGTTGAAATTGGTTCACTCGATCCTGAAGAAATCCTTGATTTTTCCTTTACTTTGGAAGGGATTAATTGGGAGGGAGATAATATACATGGAGTTATCTTTGTGCAGGCACCGAAAAGCCCAACCAAGGAGATTTTACAGGCAGTTTATGTGGAATAGTAAAGACAGTATCAAGTATCGAGTATATAGTATCGAGAGTAAGATTGGTTAATTGGTTAGGATAAAGACTAATTACCCGGTTACCCAGTTAAAATAGCGGTTACAAGTTACAAGATGCAAGATGCAAGATAAAAAGCTTGTTTTTGGTTTATTGATTTATACTATACGCTAAACGCTGTACGCTCTACACTAACTAAATACTAACGACTAATTTAATTGGCCAATTGGTCAATCGGTTAATTGGTAAATTAATTAATATATAACAAAGGAGAAAGTTATGATTCGTAAAAACAAAATTATTGTCATCTTAATAAGTATCGCAGTTATAGTAGGAGCTTTTTTAATATTTTATAATATTCAAAGCAAGTCTTCCCTGTCACCTACTATTTCTGTATCAGAAGAAGAATGGGATTTTGGAAAGATAAAAGAAGATGAAAGACCTGTTCATATTTTTACCATAAAAAATATCGGAAAAGAAGAACTGATTATCAGTCGAGCACGTGCCTCCTGTGGCTGTACCGCCACTATGCTCTCTTCTAATAATATAAAACCCGGACAGAAAGCTGAACTACAGGTCACTTTTAATCCTACCGGCTTTAATGGCATAGTCAAAAAAGATATCACTATCGAATCTAACGATCCACAGCTCCCCAAAATAAAAGTGACTATAATTGCAGAGGTAGAACCTATCCCTTCTCCCCAGGCTTTCTTTTCTGATTCTCAATGGGATTTAGGGTTGATCTCCCAAGGGGATTTACCCTCCTTTACTTTTACTATTGAAAATAAGGGAGAACTGGATCTGATCATCGATAAGGTAGACTCCTCTGAATATATTCAATACGATACAGAAATACCCTTTACCATTCTTCCGGGAGAAAAACAGGAGGTAACTTTTACCTATAATTCCAGCCAGCATGAGTTAGGTGAAGCAAGAGAGAGTGTACGTATATACTGTAATGACCCCAGGAGAGAAGCCCTTTCCTTGCGTATTGATGGTTATATAAAAGAAAAAGCCGCTCCAACAGTAAGTATTTCTCCGGTAGGAGCCAGTTTTAATTTAACAACTGATTCCGAAGGCGAAACGATAGGAAGTTTCGTTCTGGCAAATTTAGCGGAAGACGGGATAAAGATTACTTCCATAAAAACCTCAGTAGATTACCTCATCCCCTTAGTATCTGAAATTGATTTAAACTCAGGAGAAAAAGAAGATCTACAGGTGATATTATTAAAAGATAAAATCCCGGATAAAATACAGGAAGGGAAAATAAAGGAATATCTTTATTTAACCATTGCCATTCCTATTGTAATTAATAGATAGTAAATTGTATTGCTAAGATTAATAAAAATTATAAATTATAGAAAAAATATGGCCTGCATGATAAATATTTATACAGCAATAACCTAAGTATCATCATATGTGAAGGAGAATACAACAATGGAAGCAATTATAAAGATATTTAAAGCCTTATCTGATGAAACTCGCTTACGTATTTATCTGCTTTTACTACAAAGTGAATTGTGTGTCTGTGAATTAGTAAATATATTAAACATGGAACAATCAAGAATTTCGCACAGTGTTAGGATTTTAAAAGAAGCAGGTCTTATTGATAATCGGCGAGAAGGCAAGTGGATTATTTATGTAGTAAATCCTGAAACAGAAAATAATAGAATAATTCAGGGTTTAAAGAATGAATTAGAATTATCGGAACAGGATTTAAAAAATATTACTAAATGTAAGGAAGAAAAGATAAGAGAAAAGTTTAAGTGCAATTAATCTCTTGATTAATTACTTAGTTATTTACTCTCTTTAGCCTGTTAAATAGAAAGGGAGTGTAATTATGTGCGATACTATAGTAGCTTTAGGTTCTGCAACCGAAGAAGGTTTTACCCTTTTTGGGAAGAATAGTAATCGAGAACCTGATGAAGCCCAAAACATCCTTATAGCCCCCCGCAAAAAGCATGATTCAAGCGAAACTGTTCAATGTACCTATTTGACTATCCCCCAGGTTCCAGAAACAGTTCGGGTATTACTCTGTCAGCCTTTCTGGATGTTTGGAGCAGAAATGGGAGCTAATGAATATGGAGTGGTTATTGGTAATGAAGCAATATTTACCAGAGAAAAGCCGGATAAAATAGGCCTAACCGGTATGGATTTAGTTCGCTTGGCCCTCGAAAGAAGCCAAACTGCCCGACAGGCCTTAGATGTTATCATTGAATTGTTGGAAAAGCATGGACAGGGAGGCAATTGTGGTTATCGATTGAAATTAAAATATATGAATAGTTTTTTAATTGCCGATAAGAAAGAGGCTTATGTATTAGAAACAGTAAAAACTTGGTGGGCCTGGAAAAAAATCAAGGATGTTTGGAACATATCTAATATAATATCTTTACAGAAGGATTACGATTCTTGCTCTGAAGGATTGATAGAGAATGCCATTAAGAGAGGTTACTGCAAAAAAAGAGAAGATTTCAATTTTCGAAAATGTTATTCTGCTAAATTTATGACCTGGGCTGCCAAGGGGGCTGAACGGGAAAAACGCTCCCGAACTTTACTTTCAAAAAGGAAGGAAAGATTGACTACTAAAGATTTTATAAATATTTTACGAGATCATGGGCATAACCCCCAATGGACTCCTAACCGGGGTCTTGGCGCCACCTTGTGCCTGCACGCAGCAGACAAATTATTTCGCCGAAACCAAACAGTCTGTTCTCTAGTAGCAAAAATTGGTGAGAATAGGCAATTCTTTTATACTACCGGGGCTTCCAACCCTTGCATAAGTCCCTTTTTCCCCGTTTTTTCTACCGATACCGATGTTCCCGGTGAGTATACTGAAGGAAGTGAAAATTATAATTCAAAATCTTATTGGTGGGAGAGTGAACGATTTCATCGAAAGGCTTTACTAAATTTTAATTTTGCGCAAGTCGAAATCCAGCCTTTAATCGTGAATTACGAGGAAGAAATAATTTCTACTATCGAAAACAGTTTAAGCACATTAAATCAAAAACAAATTAACGAATATTTTATCCGAGTCCGAGCCATAGTTAAAAATTGGGGATCTAAATTAGACTGCCTCCCTTCGATAAATTTGGGGTGGGGTTTCAGTCATTATTGGCGAGGATATAATAAACGAAACGGAATTGTTTGAGTTTTAGTAGAATGATTAGTAAAATAGTGACTAAAATAGAAAGAGGAAAACTTAAAAATAAAAAGAACAAAATTAAATAGTTAGTTATTTTATTATTGCTAAGTATAATCTTAAATATCTAAAAAAAATTCTCAAAATGACAGGAGCAACCAATTGGAGGTCTTCAATGAAAATATTAGTAACATTTTATTCCAGAAGCGGCAAAACTAAAAAAGTAGCTGAAGCCATTTCAGAAATCTTAAAGTGTGATAAGGAAGAGATTTTTGATATTAAAAGTAGGGAGGGAATTGTAGGCTTCTTAAGTGCCGGGACTGACGCTAACTTGAGAAAATTAACTGCAATTAAAGAGATAAAAAATAATCCCTCTTTATACGATCTGGTTATTATCGGAACCCCTATCTGGTCTTCCAATATTTCTACTCCTATCAGAACCTATCTTTCTTTATATAAAGAAGATTTTAAAAAAGTAGCCTTTTTCTGCACTCGATTAGGCTCAGATTCTAAAAAAATATTTGATGATATGAAAAATATCACTCAAAAGACCCCACTTGCTTTACTCGAGCTGAGCTCACGAGAAGTGGCAAGAGACCAATATATGCAGAAAGTAAAAGAATTTATAGAAAATTTAAAAGAAGAGCTAAAAAAGTAAAATGAAAGTAACCGAAGAAGAATTTGAGGAATTAGTAACAGAGGCAATAAGTTACCTGCCTGAAAAATTTAAAGAAAAGATGGAAAACATTGCCGTAGCGATTGAAGATTTGCCTTCCCAGGAGCTCCTTATGGAGATGAAGATCCAATCACCCTATGGTCTTTTAGGTCTTTATCGGGGAGTCCCTTATACCAGAAGAGGTATCTGGTATGGGAACGTTATGCCCGATAAGATTATTATCTTTAAAAAGCCCATAGAAGTACGCTGTAGAAATAAAGAAGAAATAAGGGAATCTATTAGACGAGTAGTTATTCATGAGATTGGGCATTACTTTGGTTTGGGCGAAGAAGATTTGCGAAAGATTGAAAGGGAAAGAGATAAAAATAGTATATAGTATATAGTATTTAGTATATAGTGAAGAAGACAGAATTCAAAAGCCAAAACGACTAATTTAATTGGTAAATTGGTAAATTGGTGAATTAACAAAGAGGTGCCGAAGGGGGGATTTGAACCCCCACAGGCATACACCTACTACGCCCTGAACGTAGCGCGTCTACCAGTTCCGCCACTCCGGCTTATTATTTTTGAAGATAAATTTAAAATGAATAGCTCACCAAAAGAGTCTATACTGAAAATAGAATAAAGAAAATAGATATTATTGTCAAGTCTAATATATAGTATCGAGCATCAAGTATCAAGTATCAAGTTAAAAAAAAGAAAAAAAAGATAGAAAAAGTATACAGGTGTAAAACCATTTCTGTATAAAAAATATTTGAAGGGGAGTGAAGTGCTTTGGTTAAAAAACAAATGGTGACTGATTTAAATTTAAATACCAGGATTAATGACATATTTTTCTTAAAAAATGTAGAGTTTAGAGTGAGAAGAGATAAGAAAACCATAGATATGTTCTTTAAAATTGCTGATAAGACCGGGGAAATTGAAGCCGTAAATTGGGATATTTCTAATGATAAGGTAGAAAAGTTAGGCAAGATTGAATTTGCTCAAGTTGAAGGGTATATTACCAAAAAGAAAAGTGACGGTACCCTTCAGGCAACCGTTTCTTCCCTTAACAAAGCTGCTCCCTTAGATTTAAATTATTCAGATTATTTACCTCAATCAAAAAAAGATTTAGATAAACTAATGAATATAGTATATTCAAATATAGAACTAATAAAAAATATTTATTTGAAGAAGCTATTAAAAACATTTTTTGACGACCAGGAATTTGTAGAAAAATTTAAAAAAGCTCCAGCGGCTACAAAAGTACACCAGCCTTATCTCGGAGGTTTGCTCGAGCATACTTGTAATTTAGTTAGGATTTGTGAAACAATAGGTGATATTTATAAAGAGATCAATGGTGAATTTTTAATCACTATGGCTTTACTACACGATATAGGCAAGGTGAGAGAATATACTTATGAAAAAGTCATTGAATATACCGATGAAGGCAAACTTTTAGGTCATATTGCTATAGGGCTGGAGATGATTGACCAAAAAATAAAGAGCCTGGATAATTTTCCTCCGGATTTAGAATTAATGATAAAACATACTCTCTTAAGCCATCACGGGCATTTTGAATTCGGTTCACCAAAACTCCCCAGTATATTAACGGCTATTGCTCTTCATTATGCTGATGAAACAGAGGCCAAAATAAGTGGTTTTATCAATATAAAGGAAGAAAGTGGAAATTTTAATGAAAAATGGAGTAAATGGATTTGGTGGTTAGAGAGGCCGGTTTATCTGGACGAAGAAGCAATCTTAAAAAATAAGATAAGTGAGACAGAGGAAGATTAAAGGAGAAAGTAATCATGAGAGAAATATTTGAAAAGGCTTTAAAAAATAAAAAAAATAGTGCAGATTATATCGAGATCAGATCGGAAAAGAAAGAAACCACTACCATTCATTTTCAAGGGGAGAAGTTAGAAAAAATAAATTGTTCCCAGCAAACAGGAGGGAATGTCCGTGCCCTGGTAAAAGGGGGATGGGGTTTCGTTTCCTTTAACCGGTTTGATGATCTAGAGAAAAAAGTTAGAGAGGCCATTGAGGTGGCGAGTTTAATTGGAAAAGAAGAGAGTAAATTAGCTACGGCTTTGCCAGTTGTCGAAATAATTCACCGGGAATTAGATAAAGATTTTCGCCAGGTAAGTTTGAGGGAAAAGAAGGATTTAATGGAAAATTATAACAATATCATTATGAAATCTAACCCACTGATCCAATCCTCCAATGTGGCCTATACCGATCGTTTTTCTACTATTTATTTTGCCAATTCGGAAGGGTGCTATATCGAACAGGAAAAACCGTTCTTAAGTGCACATTTTACCGCCATAGCTCGAGAGGGGGATAATATTCAAACAGCCAGCGAAAGTATCGGAAGCACCAAAGGTTTTTCCATCATGGAAAGAATTTCCGACAAAGTGCAAAGCGCAGCTTCCCGGGCAGTCAATCTTCTTAAGGCGCAGTCAGTGGAAGGGGGAGAATATACGGTTATTTTAGATCAAACATTAGGCGGAGTTTTTATCCATGAAGCCTTTGGACATCTTAGTGAAGCTGATTTTTTATATGAAGACGAGAGGATGAGCGGTATAATGAAATTGGGGAAAAAATTTGGCTCATCTAAACTCAATGTCGTTGATGATGGTTCTATCCCTGATTTGTTAGGTTCTGTCAAATATGATGATGAAGGTGTGAGAACAAAGAAAAATTATCTGATAAAAGATGGCATTCTGGCTGGCAGGCTTCATTCGCGGGAGACTGCTGTTAAAATGGGAGAAGAACCAACCGGGAATGCCCGTGCCCTAAATTATCGCTTCAAACCTATTGTTAGAATGACCAATACTTATGTCGAAAACGGAGATACTCCTTTTAAAGATTTATTGTCCGGAATAAAAAAGGGAATTTATGCCAAGGATTGCTATGGAGGGATGACCAGCTTTGAAATGTTTACTTTTAGTGCCGGGGAAGGTTTTATGATAAGAGACGGGAAGATTACTGAGCCGGTTAAGGATGTAGTTTTAAGTGGTAATTTATTTACTACTCTTCTTAATATTGAGGGAGTAGGAAATGATTTAATGATGATTGAATCCGGTGGAGGATGCGGAAAAGGGGGTCAAAGCCCCCTACCAGTCTCTTTTGGTAGTCCTCATCTCAGGATAAAAAAAGTAGTCGTAGGAGGTAGATGAGATGGAAAAATTATTAAAACAAGCCTGCAAAAAAGCAGATTCAGCTGAGTTATTTAGAGCAAAAAGCAAGACTATTCCGGTAAATTTTGAAGTAAACAGACTAAAATCTATCGATATTTCCGAGAGCGAAGGGAAAGCATTGCGGGT
>DASRME010000142.1:0-8864 GCA_035648095.1 Atribacterota bacterium
TAAATATCTTATCTGATTTGATTACTAGATCAAATCTACTCATAATTTATCCTCCAAATAATACTTATCTCTTATTTTCTTATGAATATTTTCCTGCTTTACTTGTTGAAACTCCGTATCTGATAAGTGCTTCTATCATCATCAATGCACTTATTACACCGTCAATAACCGGAACCCCGACTATTTTTTCAATTTTTTTATCAAAACCTGCCATTCCTGCACAACCTAAAATCAACACTTCGGCACCATCTTCTTTTACCGCTTTTATCCCTTCCTGTATTAATTTTTCTCTCGTTTCTTCATCAGATGCAACTACTCCTAATCCGGTTATGCGAATAGATGCGCATCGATTTTCCAATCCATATTTTCTTACTAAATCTTCTTTCTGGGGAATTTTTTTCCTTTTTAATGATAGTATGCTAAATTTATGCCCCAAAGGCATGGCAAAAAGCATAGAAGCTTCTCCTATTCCTATCACCGGTTTAACGGTTAATTCTCGAAGTAAATCAATCCCTATATCGCTATGACAAGCAATAATAAATCCATCATATTTATTTTCCCATTTTTTAAATTTTTCTAGTAAATATTTTAGAGATAGGGAAGCATCTTGATAACTTTCTATACCAGGTGGAGCTTCTTTAATCGATTTAATTTCTACTTCTGTCTCTGGTAAAGCATACTCTTTGCAAATTTTTTCAATGCCCTCTGTTACTTCAGATGAACTATTAGGATTTATACACAATATTTTCAAAATATGCCTCCTTTAAAAAACTATCATTTAATTATCAGCTAATTTATTTTGTTTTGCTAATTTTTCAGCAACATCTTTTAATCCGAGCTTTTCTAAACCTGTTCTGGTCTGCATCCCGGTTTTTTTATCCCATCCCGAAAGTTCATAGAACTCATCAAGCATCTCGTTATATTTATTTTCCTCGATTTTAAAACCTTTATAGGGCCCAGTTTTTACTTCCTCCTCTCGAAATCTCTTGGGTGGAAGATCATCTTTACGAGATATATCAGTGTGTAACGTATTAAATGCTTTTTCAAGATTTCTTCCTATGTCTGCATAATGGTTCAACAATTCTTCTTCACTCAAATCAAGTCCCATTCCAGCATTAATAAGCTCCGCAAAATCTGCTATGGTAAGAAAGTTAGCTCCAGACCAGGTTCCTACGTAATTACAGATGCCCAGGTTATCTTCTAATTCTTTAGTCTTCCCCTGCCATACTACGCCCTTGGCTTGATTTTGGTAATCAGTTACACCAAAATTACCTGGTCTCGGCTTAGGACCGTATTTACTACTCCCCATAGTTGCTCCTCTTAAATGTCTCCCCGCAACAGGTGAGGTAGATACACCCAATGCCCAGCCTTTGGAAATACGAAAAGACTCAATTGAAGGCTGTCCTTTTACTTGAGTAAGATAATATTATGAATGATGACCGATCTTTTTCGCCGCTTCCACCATAACAGGCTACCGTCTATCTCGTCTTTCTGGGAACTGATTCTCATCCCCACCTTTACAGATGGGGAAGTTTTCGCTAAATTAAAATAAAACTTTATTCAAAATTATAAAAATTACTCACAAGTTGTACAGGGATTATAACCTTGTTTATAATCCCTGTAAACTAACTTTTTTATCTCTTTTTGCCTTCTATGGCACCGGGAAAAGGAATAGTGTTTCCTTTTCACTATTTATAGAATTATATCTATCTTTTTAATCCATCAAAGCACTTTCCAGGAACCGGGAGTAAGCAATGCAGTAGAACCTGTTTCCTCAATCATACGGCGAATAGTTTTTTCAGCACTTTCAATTATTTTCATTTCATCCATAGTGGTTAATAATCGGTTCTTCATTACCGTTTTTCCATCTATGATGACGGTATCTACTACAGAACCGTTCGCTGCATATACTAAGTTCGAAGCAATTGAAATAGCAGGAGTCATTTCTGGTCTTAAAAGGTCTATGAGAATTATATCGGCTTTTTTCCCCACTTCCAAAGAGCCGATTTTATCTTCCATTCCCAATGCGCACGCAGCATCAATAGTAGCCATCTTCAGAGCTTGTTCCGCCGTAAGTGCTAAAGGGTTCAGTGTGTGAACTTTTTGCATTAATACAGCTGATTTCATCACTTCGAACATATCCTGATTGTTATTGCTTGCGGCTCCATCTGCCCCCAGAGCAACTTTTACCCCATTTTTAAGAAGATCAGGTATCGGAGCTACTCCATCTGCCAGATACTGGTTTGTTACGGGATTATGAACAACCCGGGTGTCTGTTGCAGCCAAAAGAGCAATATCATCCTTGTCAATCCAGATACAATGGGCCAATAGCGTGCCAGGGCCCAGAACGCCGATATCATTCAGATATTCTACCGATGACACGCCATATTTAGACCTAATCATATCGACCCTGGACCTCACCTCTGCTAGGTGCATACTCATGCCGACATTATAGGTCAGGGAAACGTCGTGCATGGCTTTTATCATCTCACGGGAAGCAAGGGATTCATTAAGTGGCTCAACCCGGACTTTTATTCTTCCATCGGCGGTCCCATTATACGTCTCAATAACACGAGCGGCTTCCTTCTGCGCTATATCAATATTTTCATGGAATATTTCCGGAGCAGGCGATTGATTAATGGTGCTCCGTACTATCGTCCCTCTGATACCGAGTTCTTCAATAGCTTCGGCTATACCATCATAGCACTCTTTATCCTTGGTAATGTAATGACTGTCAACAAAAGAGGTTGTCCCCGTTTTTACCATCTCAAGAGCGCAGAGCAACGCACCAATTTTACTTTCTTTTCTTCCAAGAGCTTTTGAAAGAGGCCAAATACATTTTTGCAGCCATTCAATAAGAGAAAGATCATCCCCCAGACCACGGAAAAGTGCCTGAAAAAGATGAACATGGCTGTCAATCAAACCCGGCATTACCACCTTGTGTTCGGCATCGATTATTTCCGCATTTGAATACTTATTAATAAGTTCATCACTATTACCCACCTCTACGATAGAGGATCCGTCAAACACCACCCCTCCCCTTCGGTAAACACGCCCTTCTTTGTCCATAGTAATAATGTAGCCATTTGTTATTAGTTTCAAAACTTTCTCCTCCTATTATTTGTTTCATTACCTAATAACCGGATACACCATACGTGTTAAAAACATAGAAATATCCGGAACATAAGTAATAAGCAGTAAAGCAATCAAAGTAACAAAAAAGAACGGAACTACATGTGGAATTATCTTAAAGAACGGAACTCCTGTAATTCCGCTAGCAATATAAAGATTCAATCCTACCGGTGGAGTTATCATGCCAATAGCAAGATTGGTTACAACAATAACACCAAGATGAACCGGGTTAACGCCCATCACAACACCGACGCTGGCCACAAGTGGTGCTAAAATCATTACCGCGCCCGAACCATCCATAAACATACCGGCAATAAGAAAGATGATATTCACAAATATCAAAAAAACATATTTATTTGCACCAGAATTCAGCATTACTGCTGCAGCCTTCTGAGGTATTTGAGCAACCGTTAAAAGCCATCCGAATGCTACCGCAGCAGAGGTAAGGATCATGACTTGTGCGCAGAGTCTTCCTGCTCTTATGCTGGTTTTAAAAAGTCCCCTAAAATTTAACTCTTTATATATCAGGAGAGATATTACAATGGCATATACAGTAGAAACTCCTGCGGCCTCGGTAGGAGTAAACACTCCACCATAAATACCCCCCATAATTATTACAGGAATGCCAAGCGCCCAAATAGTTCCCCTTGTGGCTTTAAAAATATCTTTTAAAGAGCTCCTTTGACCTCTCGGTATTTTATTTTTCACTACCCAAAACCAGATGTACAATGCGATAACAAAGGTAAAAACTAATCCTGCTCCAATTCCAGCCATAAACAACGCTCCAATTGAAACTCCAGTTGCAACACCATAGAGAATCATCGTTACGCTGGGTGGAATAAGAATGGCCACTGCAGCACTCGTAGAAATTAACCCAACTGAAAATCCTTTATCATAATTTTCTTCAACCAACTGAGGATACATGATCCCACCAATAGCCGCTACCGTTGCTGGGCTGGAACCGCATAATGCTCCGAAGAACATACAGCTGAAGTGTGCGGTTAATGCAGTACCACCAGGAAGCCAACAAACAAGCATTTTCACCCAATTAAGGAGACTACGCGCTATACCTCCGTCCCGCATGATCTGAGCACCGAAGATGAATAAAGGCATAGCCATCAGGCCGAAAGAATCCAAACCAGCAAAAAACCTTTGTGCCATTATGGAAGCATCTATCGGGGTAAAAATATAGAGAGTAGTAATAGCAGAAACTGCTAAAGACATATAAATAGGGATTCCAAGAAACAAGAGCACAAATAATGAGATGACCAAATAAAAAATCATGCTTTTACGCCTCCATTTTATCTATGTTAGTTTTTATAGTTTTTGTAAGAATTTGTACATATCTTAGCGCAGACAACCCGAATCCGACTACTATGGATAAATAAGGAATATACATTGGAATTTGCAATGCTGGAGATAATTGAGTGTTGACTACATTTCTTATTACTATCTTCAAACCTAAATAGGCAATAAAAAGAGAAAATACCAAACCGATAAAATAGTCAAAACATAAGATACATTTTTTTCCTTTCGGCTTCAGAAGCGAAATAAACAAATCAATACTTATATGTGTACCGGTTCTGACACAAATACTTCCCCCGACGAATGTGAGAAGAATAATTAAATAGCGGACCATTTCGTAGGACCATTGAATCCCTGAATGAAAAATATACCGCAATACTACATTTACGAGAATCAAAACAGAAGTGATCAGCATGATACCTCCCACAAGCACATCCTCAGATTGATCCAAACAGTAGTCTATTTTTTTTAAAAGTTTCATACGTTTCTCTCCTTTCTGACGGCTGGACCGGCTATACAACCAGTCCAGCCAAAACAAATCAAGTTTTTATTAGTTCTTATTTTAATGATTCAATTTCTCTAATGAAGCTATCGTACAAATCTCTACCTATTATGTCTACAAACTTTTCATGAACGGACAATGTGGCTTTGCGCAATGCATCCACTTCGTTTGGAGATAACATAATTACCTCGCAACCGTTTGCTTCCGATTCCTGGATGTAGTCCTGTTCGGCATCACGCATAATTTTTCTTTGAATCGGTGCTGTTTCCTTCATAGCTTGAAGCATGACCCGTTGAACGTCTGTCGACAGAGAATCCCAGAAACGTTTATTGACGATGTTTGCATAGATCATCCAAGAATGATTAGTGTAGGTAACATACTTTTGTACTTCATAAAGATGCAGCATGGATACCGTCTGCATGGGGTTCTCTTGGCCATCCACCACTCTTTGTTGAAGAGAATTATAAAGTTCTGAGAATTCAATAGGTACAGGATGACTTCCTAGTGCTTCAAAGGTAGCAATAACAATCGGTGCCGGCATCGCTCTCAAGTTGACTTTCGAGAAATCGTCAGTAGTCCTAAGAGGGATATTTGCAGAGAACTGCTTCGGTCCACCGCTATGGTATCCAAGGTTTATAAAACCGGCATCATACATATATTCATTAAGTTTTCCACCCATAGGTCCATCTAAAACTTTCCAGAGTATATCTTCAGACGGATAAAGATAGGGCAAATCATTTATATTCAAAACTGGCACAAAATTCGCTATCATTCCTAACGGTTGCTGCGCCATCTCAATCTGACCACCCTGTACCGATTCTATTACCTCACGAAGGCTACCTAATTGATTATTAGGATAAATATCAATTCGAACTTGTCCTCCAGAAAGTTCTTCAACTTTTTCTTTGAAAATCCTTGCCCCCTCATCCTGAGGAGATCCAATCTGCTGATTATGAGCGTATTTAATAACAGTTTCTGCACCACCTCCCATTGTCAGCGATATGAATAAAACGACCAAAAGAACTAATATCCATAATTTTTTCATACTTTTCTCCTTATTAATAGTGTAATTTTTTTTCAAAATACAAAGTTTAGTATATCACCTCCTCCTCCAAGCTATCAAGCGTTAATAGCATTAAATCACCATAGCTTTTTAATATATCACCTCCTCCAAGCTATCAAGCGTTAATAGCACATGAATCACCCCGCAGCAGAGCTACTGGGTATCTATTCTCTAAAGCAAACTAATTTGCTGATAGTGTAACTTTTTATATTCTTTTTATATTCCTTGATTTCTTACATATTTGCTTATGGTATCTTCACTACCAAACTTGCTTACAGTATTTACAAAAAATCCATCTGACCAAAATTCTCCACCCCATAGCTGCTTTTTTACTTCCTGATGTTTTTCAAATATCTTTTTGGCAGTGATACTTTTTATCATTCTTATTATTTCTGTCACACTGTATTTTGGAACTGACTGTATTAGAAAATGCACATGATCCCTGTCTGTTCCTATCTTTAAAAAACTTATCTCATACCTCTTGGAAATCTCAAGGCATATTTCTTTTAGAGTATCATCTACTTCTTTACTGAAAATAACCCTTCTATATTTTGCTGGACATACAAAATGGTATATGAGTACAGATACATTATGTGATTTGTGAATATAATTACTCAAATCACTTTCTCCTATACTTTTTATACCATTTTATCATATTTTATTGATCGCAGCAGAGCTGCGGGGAATTGAACCCTAAGTGATTAAAAAATCCCAGGGAAATATAAGAACCTAGTATAACCATTGCCCCATAAGAAAGATTAATTATTCCGCTAATTCCCCACTGCAAGGAAAAACCTATACCCATTAAGGCATACAATCCTCCCAGTAAAATAGCATTTACTAACATTTGTAATCCCATACAAATATTCTCCTTTTTTAGATTTAAATATCAAATTTATCAAATATCAGAAATCATATCTTAATCTTTTACCAAGCCAATTATATCTTGAATAGAATTATATTTTCTTTCTTTTAAATATCTCTTAACCCCTGTAATAATTTCTAACATTATATAAGGATTACTAAAATTGGCTGAACCTACCTGTACTGCACTCGCACCGGCAAGAAACATTTCTATTGCATCTTCGGCACAACAAACTCCGCCTACTCCTATAATTGGTATATCTATGACTTGGGCAGTTTCCCAAATCATTCTAACTACTATAGGTCTTATTGCTGGACCGGATAATCCTCCCATAGTATTCCCTAATCGAAAGACTTGCTTGTCAACATCTATTGCCATCCCCATTAAAGTATTAGCAATAGTGATAATACTTGCACCAGCTTTTTCGGCCGTTAAAGCCATTTCTTTTATATCAGAAACATTTGGTGATAATTTAGCAATAATTGGTTTTGAAGTGTTTTTCTTTATATTAAAGATTAATTC
Organism: Atribacterota bacterium; assembly: GCA_035648095.1. Lineage (GTDB taxonomy): Bacteria > Atribacterota > Phoenicimicrobiia > Phoenicimicrobiales > Phoenicimicrobiaceae > Sediminicultor. The sequence continues at coordinate 7,390 of DASRME010000142.1, forward strand.
ATATAACTTATCTTTATTAACTCCAAAAGGAATTCCATTATTTAAATTGGGGCAAGAAAGATTTATTTCTAATGCTGAAATTTCTTCGATTTTATTAAGATACCCGGCTAAATTACAAAAATCCTCAATAGAGTTTTCCATAAGGCTAACAATAATAGTATTGTTAGCCTTATTCAATAAAGGTAATTCTTCTTTTATAAAATATTCTACGCCCTTAGAAGGTATGCCAACCGCATTTAATAATCCACAATCGGTTTCACAAATTCTGGGCCCTGGATTCCCCTCTTTTTCTTTTAAAGTAATACTCTTAGGTATCACAGCTCCTAATTTATGAAGTTCTTTTTCATTTAATAAAGTACACTTCACATCAAACGTACCCGAGGCAGGCATAATTGGATTTTTTAAATGTAAAGGACCCAAATCAACCTCTAAACTCACTTCTTTAGTCATCAAAAATCACCTCTTCCACTGGAAAAACAGGCCCTTCCTTACAAACTCTTTTATAACCATTTTTAGTTTTATGAACACATCCTTTACACACACCTATACCACAAGCCATGTGTTCTTCCAGACTTACATATGCCAAAAAATTATATTTTTTTTGTAGATTTATTATATGCTTGGTAAGTCTTTTTGACCCGCAATTATAAACAACATCAATTACTATTTTTTTTAATATTTTCTCTAAAAAATCAGTGACTTTCCCCTTTACTCCTTTTGAGCCGTCATCTGTGGTGTAAAATGTTTCTCTGGAAATAGATTCGATCTTATCGTTGCAGAAAAGTAAACTTTCCGTCTGAGCAGATAGAAAACTATAAATCTCAATTCCCTTTTTTTTACTTTCTAACATTAGTGGAATTAATGGAGCAACTCCTATGCCCCGGGCAACTACAGCGATCTTGTGTGTACTTTCGGGAATGTTAAATCCATTTCCAAGAGGTCCTATTAATTCTACTAAATCACCTATCCTGGATTCAGTTAAAATTTGCGTGCCTTTACCAACCTTTTTATACAAAATATCAAAAGTACCTGAATTAGGTTCGATATGACAAAAACTAAATGGTCTTTTTAAAAAAAGTTCTTTAATTTTCCATTTAGACAACATAACAAATTGCCCCGGTTTAGCTTCTTGAGCAATTTGAGGAGCTTTAATTTTTATTCTATAATAATTATTATTCAGATTAATCTGCTCAATTATTTTACCTTTAGTTAATATTGGATTTATATCTCTGGGATTTTCCACAAACTTACCTGCCTCTGATAATATTTCTAAATTTTGTATATGTTTACTATTAATATAATTTATTTACACTCTACCAGTGACCAATGCCAAGAGAGCCATTCTGATATAAACTCCATTATGAGCCTGCCTGAAATAAGCAGCTCCTTCATAATTATCAACATCAGTAGAGATTTCATCTACTCTGGGAAGGGGATGAAGAATGGTAATACCTTTTTTAGCTTGATTAATGATA
>DASRME010000143.1:0-6285 GCA_035648095.1 Atribacterota bacterium
GGTTAATGCCGGAATGACCAGAATCGATAAAGCCGGCACACCATTAATCTTATAGTTGCGAAAAATACCAGCCTCACGGGCCGTTACTAATGGGTCGGGCAATCCTAGTATTGTCGCAGCAAGGACAGCAAAAATAGACATGGCAGGGATCATTGTCTCTCGAAAAAGGGGATTGATACCAGCCATAATCAGACCCATCATTGCATAAAAGCCCAAGGGGAAAAGATAGTTCATTAACAGCAAGGTCTTATTTCGAATCCCGGTACGAAACTCGAACAAAAAGTGATTAATAAAAGCGCTCATTGGATACCTCCCGTGGTTGTAATTTCCAAAAAGCGATCTTCCAGAGAAGGCCGTTCTACACGCAAATCGACCAGCAAGTCTTCCCGGGTTTTTATATGGGTTATAATAGCTGAAACAGTAGGCCCGATATCAGTGCTATAGTAAATAACATATTCTTCTTTGTATATACGCTTACTTACTGCCGGAAATTTGAGTTCAGGGTCAGAAAGGCTATCACCTTTTGTACGAACAGAGATCTTGGTAAAACCCGCTCCGGTAGCGGTTAGCTCAAGCGGGGTACCGGTAGTCGCAATTTTACCGCGCAGTAAAATTGCCAGTCGGTTTGCCATTTCGTTCGCTTCTGCCATATCATGCGTAGCGAGGATGATCGTGGTTCCGGAAGATTGCAGCTCACGCATTAGATTATGTAATTCGATACGTGAAGCAACATCAAGACCGGCAGTAGGTTCATCCAAAAAAAGCACAGGAGGTTTATGGGCAACCGCCAGAGCAAGCCCCAGACGTCTCTGTTGGCCGGCGGATAGCTGATAATACTGTTCTCCCCTTTTCTCTTTAAGACCAAAACGGTCCAATAAATCATAGCGTGGCAGCACAGCATGATAAGAACAGAAAAACTTCATCGCTTCATCAAGAGTAATACTATCCGGCAAACCTGAAGTCTGTAATTGTACACCAATCAGGTTATGCAATTTTCTCGACTGGTAAGCAGGATCAACATCCATAATTCGCAATGAACCGCCATCGGGAACACGTAGTCCCTCCAAACTCTCCAGCGTACTCGTTTTCCCCGCTCCATTAGGCCCTAAAAGACCAAATATTTCACCTCGGTGCACTTCGAAACTGATACCATCCACGGCAACGAAATCACCGTAAACCTTACGAAAATCTATGACTTGAATTACCGTATCATTCATGTAATATTTCTCCTTTATAAAATTGTTTAGGCAATTAACCCTCTTTTCATCTCAATTAAGTATAGCTAAAGTTTCTTTCTAAATATATACTTTACCATTCTTAAAAAATATTTTTCTTTATAATCTGATGCAAACAATTACCCCTATATTTTATTATTACTCTTTATAGTATAATTCTATGTTAAATGTGAAGACACTAAAATTTTAGGTAAAGTTTACACTAAACAATAAGGATAAAATCAATAGGTGTCCGCCCGTATTAGTTCCCTATTAGTTCCAAGAATTTTAACATTTCACTAAAAGCATCTAAAAGTCTCAATCTTTTTTTCTCTTTATCAAGGTCTTTCTTATATTCAGTGCCAAGCTCTTCTAACGATTTAATATATTTTTCTAAGTTATCTTTTGAAAATTGTTCTTTAAATAATTGAAAGGCTAATTCAAATGTATTTTTTATTTCTGCTTCCTCTATTTTTTTTAAAGATTCTTCATTGTCTCCAATTCTTACTCTCCCAATAAATCCAAAATTCCAGAAGTGTTCTATTCTTATAATAGATTCCATTTTCATTCTATTATCTCTATAATGAGAAAAAACAAAAAGTAAAAGTATATTGATCCATAAAGAAGGTTCAACTTCTGGGAAAAGATTCAATGATATATCACCTAAATCTCGAGAAAATTTTTTTTTATCTTCTAAAATTATATCTCGGGCCCATTTTAAAAATTTCCCACATAAGCTTCTTGAAATAATATTTTCAAAGTTATTCTTCTTTACTTTCCACTTTTCCGGAAAATAATGATTCCAAATATCGGGCTTTTTTGGAGATTTATTTATATTTTCGAAAAATACTAGACAAAAAATACTTAATAAGGAATCAATGTAATAGTGTTGCGTTTTATTTCTCTCAACTAACTCCTTCTTATAATGTTCTGCATGTCTTTTAAAATGGTCAAAAAAAGAATAAGCCATTCTTTCTTTCAAAGAACGCTCTTCTATGTTGTTAAAAATATCATTCAATATTCTTGATATTTCGCTAAAATTGCTCCATTTATCTAACTTACCTTTCCTGTCCAAAAGTTTCTTGCCTAAAAGTTCGTTTTCTTTTTGCCAAAAATTAAAATGCCAATCTAAAATTTTAGGGAAAATATCTTCGTTTAGCGCAGCTATTGAACGCTTATTTATAGAATTGTAAAAATCATTTAAAAGCTTGGATATAGTTTTAAGGTTCTCACTCTTTTCTGTTAAATTTAATAATCGGTTAATAGTAGAAGAAAATATCTGAAAAAATTTTCGTTCGTTTTGAATATTTATATTTTCAACTTGCCATACAGATCTCCAAACAATTTCAAGATCGTTATATCTATTCAGCTTTTGCAAGTAAGAGAATCTAAAGACAAACACATTTCCTTTGACCCAACGAGAAACTTTGAATATGATATTTACAAGTAATATTATGCCAGTAAAAATAAAAGGGACAACAATCAATTTATATAGGCCTATTAAAATTTCCCAAAAAAACATTGGAAGAAATATTAAAAAAACAGATACAATGAGTAATTTAATTTTAAAAACATTATCCAAAATAACATGGAGGTCTAGATATACAAAGTCCTTTTCTTCACCCTTTCTCTTTTGATATATATCCGCTAAAACTGCTATAGCTAAAGGAATTAGAATGGTTAATAGGGCTAATCCTATCCCTTGAATTATATTTGGAAAATTATTTAATTTAGCAAGAGGTTCAATGAAATGGAGTATTAAAAAATCATATATTATATTTATTGTCATAGTAAAATAATCTCCTCGCTAACCTTAATTTTTAAGTCAAATATATCCTTATTTTAATAAATATTAGTTAAGGATATCTTACTTTTTATTTTATCCATCCAAGGGCTTTATGAATATCATCTAACCTCCATGATAAGTTAATCAACATATCCTTAGCAAAATCCTTACTAGAATTATCTGAACAAATTTTATTCAATATTTTATTAATCTTACTAGATTTACTCGCTAGATTTTCTTTGAAACAGTTTTCTCTGATGAATTCTCGTATAATATATTCTAAACATAATAAATCTGCCACTTCCAAATGGCTAATTTTAAGATTATACATTAAATCTGTTGGTGATATTACACTTCCATGAACAATTCTACTTCTAAGTTCATAAAAATCAAAACTCCAAAAACCAGCCAAGGTATGGGTATGAACGTTTCCTCTTCTATCCTTCCGTTTCTTTTTTATAAATCTATTTGAAGCGATATGAGCATCAATGAACTCAGCAAAATATTGTTTTTTATTATTCTCAGGGAATCTTAATAATATTTCAAAAGTTGTAGCCATCATAATTATCTTGGCAAATTTAGAAACTTTACTATTATTTGTATGCGCAATTCTAAACCATTCTAAACTTCTAAATATTCTCTCCCTTAAATCTTTTAAAGAATCCATAGAAAATAATCTGTCAAATCCTTCAACAAGTCTTGTTTCAGGAATTGCAAACAATCCACTCGCTTCCCAAGGTTGAGAAAATATAATCTCTCCAATTTTCCAGCCACCAGAAATAATGCCTCCTGCTACCACAGCAATTAAATCATCTCCGGGATAAAAATTACAAGTTACTAATTCAAAAAGATCTGAATTAGAAATTCCAAAGGTTTTATTTTGGGTGCAAACTACACTTTTAATTTGAGGTGTAATGGTGGAAAAAATTAAAATATCTACAGCTTTTTTCAAATCACGATATTCTTTATCAGTGAAAATATGAAAATCTAGTTTTCCATAAGAACAGATTGAGATGGTGTTTACTTTTTTTCCCTGATAATCAATGTAATATTTAAAATATTTATCTAAGTGTTTTTTGATTAGAGGATCAATATTTTTTTGCGTATCATTGGAGTAATATGGCCAGAATATAATTGGGCCTATTTTTGTAATTTCATTGATTTTAAACCAAGGCAAGAAACATACTTGCAAATGCTTTTTCATTTTAATTACTGCTCCGTAAAGATTTTTTGAGTGGAAGGTCCGAATTTAAACTTCCCAGTTTCCTCTCATTCTTTTCTATTTTTGTTTTATATTTTTGAAGCTGTCAAGTCTAAACGCATTTCTCACTATTTCTCATTTTCGCAAATTTTTAAGATAACTTAGTTGTAATATTGTTTAAATAAAGCTACTTCATTTGCATCTATGACTAGCGCAAGTTTTTCTATTCTATTATTATCAACAATTTCTGTTAAATCTATGATAGATTTTAAGTTATCGTTTAACCAATTCGAATTCCATAGTTGTACTTTAATATTTTTTACCTTTTGACAGAGCTTTTCTTCGTACTCTATAGTAGTATCTATTTTTATGGTCAATCTTTGAATCCATATTTGAAGATGGCCTGTGTTTGGTAATTTTTCAAATTTTTTCTTTATCCTTTCTATTGCATCCTTCCTTTCTGTTTCATTTTTAAGAAAACTAAAAAACTTACTAAGTATAGCTGAAACAATTGGGTATGTCCGAGGGTTTTTGAAGGCAATATCTACTACAATACTTATTAAGACCTTAATGTTTTTATCCATTTTTTTGTTATTTTTAATTCTTTGATAAAGCTCTTGAAGTTGTCTGCTCACACTCCCAGAATTTGGATATCTTTCTGCTAGAGCATGAATAATGTATAACTCTGATTGAACGTTTTTACTTAATTTAATCTTGTTGTTAATTTCCCAATATAGTTTATCTGGTTTGATTGAATCTCGAATTATATTATCTGATTTTATTGTTTTTTCATCGTTAAGTTTCAAGCCCAAATCAATTAAAACTTCTGTTAAATTTTTTATAATTTCCTCAGCATCTTGAGGATTATTTACAAATATCCTATAATCATCACGATATCTAATAATCTTATATTCTTCTATGTTTTCTATCTTGGTAGCAAGTAATTTATCTGCATATCCTAAAACTATCTCAGCAATAAAGTCCATCAAAACACTACCTTGAGGAATGCCATTTGTTTGACCATATGACATCTGTTTTAAATGTTTATCAATAATATTTCCGATTAAATTCATATTAAATCTCTCGGTATTTTTTACTATTTCCCTATCATGCAACGCCCAAGCTACAGAGTGTGTGTAAATCGAACTGTAACAATCTGTGATATCTGTCTGATATAAATACGCATAGTCTAAAGAAAGTTCGACAGATTTTTGCTCTACTTCTTGCCACCATTGACCAACTTGTTCTTCTTTATCGGACGCCTTAGTTTTGGACTGAATTGGCAAACTCACACATTCGATTTTAGTTTTTTGCTTAAACTCTTTAAATTTTTTAATTATCGTGTTCCAATGATTTTTTTCAGTAATTTTATCAACCAGCGAAACATATAGTGCTGGGTGAATTAATTGAAATGGCCGCCAAGCGTATTGTCCATTTTTATTGCTAAGCAATTTATAATTTACTTCTTCAAAATTTTCTGGTTTCAATGATTTATCTTTAGAATCTATTGAGTAAAAATCAGAAAGGTTTTTACCTTCTAACTTCTTTGACAATTTTTCTATAAGCTCTGAAAAAGTAAAATATGGTGGTAAATCAAAACTAAAATAGCTTTCTTCTTTTAAAAGAAATTCTCTTGCTTGTAGGTTTGATAAATCTAGTATATTTTTCATTTTATTCATTTTAAAACCTCAACCTTCATTTATCCTTTCATCAATTTAGGTAACAACGTAAAAGGATCTGGAATTTTTCTTCACAACTTCACAATTCTTATTCCATTTTCGTCTCATATTTTTTGAATTTGTGTAATCTAACTTTGGCTCCATTTTTGATAAATATGATTTAAGAATTACTCATCTCTCTTTTCAACCCCCCGCCAGGTTTCGAATACCGGTAAATTATATTTATTAGGTTTTTCTTCCGGGGTGTAAACCATCACATAATTTATATTTTTCCACCCAATAAAACCATTTCCTTCCCTGCATTCATAATAATTTTTTATCCAGGTTCCTGTATTTAGATAAAGGGATTCACGTATTTTTCCATTATCCTGATGGTCGAAAAAAAGTGGCTGTTGTGAAGGAAAA
>DASRME010000144.1:0-3009 GCA_035648095.1 Atribacterota bacterium
CTTTTCGCTAATATACCTCCGAAAATCAAAGGATGAAGCGTCTTGACCCTGCCATCCAATATCTCCGGAAAATTGGTTACTTCGGAAATTAATTTCACTTTAATCTGGGCATCTTTTAATAGCCGAGCCGTTCCTCCGGTAGAAATAATTTCGATGCCTGATTTTTCCAGACCTTTAGCAAAATCAATAAGTCCTTCTTTATCGGATACGCTGATTAAAGCGCGTTTTATTTTGGTCATTTGTTTTTCTCCTTTATGCCCTTGTCGGCAATATCTTTTCGGTAATACATATCTTCAAAATAAATCTCATTTACTCCCTTGTATGCCTTCTCTTTTGCTTTAGATATCGTTTCATCCCAGGCAGTGATCCCCAGAACTCTTCCTCCTGAAGTAACGACCCTGCCTTCTTGAAATTTGGTGCCGGCATGAAAGGCTATCATATTTTTCATTTTTTCCAATCTTTCCAAACCGCTAATTACTTTTCCTTTCTGATACTTCTCCGGATATCCTCCGGAAGCCATCACCACACATACTGCAGCATTATTTTCCCATTGGATATTGATCTTATGAAGCGTGCTGTCGATGACTGCATTTAATATATCGATTAAATCTGTTTTTAACCTCGGCAATATGGCTTGAGTCTCCGGGTCACCAAAACGGGCATTAAATTCTAAAACCTTGGGACCTTCTTTAGTTAATATCAATCCGGCATAAAGAACTCCTTTATACTCTTTCCCTTCATTCTGTAAACCTTTTACGGTAGGTTTTAAAATCTCTTCTAAAACTCTCTTTCCAAACTCATCAGGATAAAAAGGCACCGGGGAATAAGCCCCCATCCCACCGGTATTAGGCCCCAGGTCATTGTCAAATATCTTTTTGTGGTCCTGGGAGGAAACCATGGGTATCACAGTCTTCCCATCGCAAAATGCCAAGATCGATACCTCTTCTCCTTCTAAAAATTCTTCTATGATAACCTGCCTGCCTGCTTCTCCAAATATTTTTTCCTCCATCAGTGCATTTAGGGCATCTTTGACTTCAAGCAGATTTTTTACAATAAATACGCCTTTGCCAGCTGCCAATCCATCTGCCTTAATTACCAAAGGAAAAGTTTGTTTTTTTATATCATCGAGTGCCTTTTCGCTATTTTGAAAGACCTGATAATTAGCTGTAGGGATATTGTACTTTTTTAATAAATATTTGGAAAAAACTTTACTTGATTCAATCTCAGCAGCCTCTTTACTCGGACCAAATATCCTTAAACCCTGTTGATTAAATTCATTGACTATTCCTTGGGATAAAGGCAATTCCGGTCCCACTACTGTTAAATCAATTTTTTCCTTTTTGGCAAAACCAATTAATTTTTCTATACTGTCTGCATCAATATTTACACATTGGGCTAACCTGGAAATTCCTGCATTGCCTGGTGCACAATACACTTGAGAAACTTTCGGACTTTGAGTCATTTTCCACACTAAAGCATGTTCTCTTCCTCCACTGCCAATGACCAATACTTTCATTCTTAAGTTTTCCTTTTTTCTAAAAATTCCAATTTTTACCCGCACCCAAAGACGGGTTCGATGAATCGAACCCCTACATTTTTTCTTTTTTATCGATGATTATTTAATAAAGACTCTTCTTCCTTTAATCATCAATCTGCTTTCAGAAAATAACTGAATTGCCCGGGGATAAATTTGGTGTTCTTCTTTTAAGATTTTCTCTGCCAAAGATTCCTCGGTATCATCATCGCTCACTTCTACTGCCTTTTGTAGGATAATAGGACCGGAATCTACTCCTTCATCCACAAAATGAACGGTACATCCGGAAACTTTTGCTCCATATTCAAGGGTCTGCCTCTGAGCGTGCAACCCCGGGAAAGAAGGGAGTAAAGCAGGATGAATATTTATGATCTTATTTTTATAGCTTCTGATAAAATAAGGGCTCAAAATTCTCATATATCCGGCCAGAACTACCAGTTCAATTTTTTTCTCTTTTAGGATTTTGATGATCTCTTTATCATAATCTTCCCTATTTTTAAATTCCTTAAAATGAATATAGCGGGTATCGATATGATATTGCTGGGCTCTTTTTAGGGCATAAGCATCCGGATTATCGCTCATCACAACTTTAATTTCACCGGCAATTTTACCTTCTTCTATCGCCTCAATGATCGCCTGTAAATTTGTCCCTCTGCCTGAGACCAATACTCCGATATTAATCATAATCTTCTCCTTAATGACAACTTTTGTGCCAGGCACCAAAGTTGTCATTTATTCCCTTTTGATCACTTTGCCGATAAGGTAAGAATCGTAGCCTGCCATTTTAAGTTCGTCCATCACCTTCGAAGCGTCACTTGGGGAAACAATTAATACCATGCCTATCCCCATATTAAAAGTCCGATACATCTCTCCATCGGAAATTTCTCCTTCTTCTTGAATAAAAGTAAAAATAGAAGGTTTAGGCCAGCTTTCTTGGTCTATCCGAACCGAAACTCCTTCAGGTAAAATACGGGGAATATTTTCTACTATTCCTCCTCCGGTGATGTGAGCTATCCCTAATATTTTATATTTTTCCAATAAATGTAAAACCGGGGAAACGTAAATGCTAGTAGGTTTTAGCAATTCTTCACCCAAAGATTTCTCCAAAGAAGGTATTTTATCGTTTATTTTATATTTTTTAGATTCAAACAAAACCTTCCTCACCAGGGAAAAACCGTTACTATGTAATCCATTAGAAGCAATGCCTATTACCGCATCTCCTTCTTTAATCTTTTTGCCATCGATTATTTGACTTTTTTCTACAACGCCTACGGCAAAACCGGCTAAATCATATTCGCCTTCCGGATAAAATCCGGGCATCTCTGCAGTTTCTCCGCCCAATAAGGCACAATCTGCCATTTTACACCCTTCGGTCACTCCTTTTACAAGCTCAACAACCACTTTTTCTGATAGTTTACCAATGGAAATATAATCCAGAAAAAATAAAGGTTTTGCCCCACAGGTAATGATATCAT
>DASRME010000145.1:0-2435 GCA_035648095.1 Atribacterota bacterium
ACTTTCCTCCTAAAATTTCAGATTTATAAAACGGATTGAAGTAACACATGCAGTATAGTTTGTTATTTCCATCTCACCTCCTTTTAACCGACTTTTACAACCAGAACTTCGGAGGAAAAACAAAAAAAGTCGGTAGCCTGGCTGTCTTAGCACTTTACGTACCTTAGACCCATTGCTTTGCGTCTCAACCTTTCGGTTGATTTGCCTTTATCAACTTTCGAAATGCTTATTCTATTTTTGAATATAATTATCCCTATGTATATTATTCCCTAAAAGAATCAATTTTAGACATTAGTTTAATAATTTTTAAATATTTTATAAAAATTATTTTAATAGGCAAATTTCGATTTTGTGGCTCGGGTTTCAACATTTTACATTGAATTCTCTCTTAATGTTGCAATCATCTTTTGCTTGTAAAAAATAAAGCTAAACTTAAAAGGTAATTGTATTGGAAAAAATTCCTTAACAATCAAAGCTAAGCCCGGCTTTAGTGTCAAGTTAAAATCCAAAGTTGGCTTCTATTCATTTTCAATAGACTGAAAAATATACTAAAATCTTCCTTTAGGATATACAGAGAGAAAATAGGATGTGTCCTGATTTTATTTTATTTTGTTTCACCACTTTCCCCATCTTTGGTTATCTGGTTTTAACTCCCAGATGGCATGACAGTAAGAACGCAAATTGTGAAAACGAGAATTAAAGTAATTATCGGCATGACGAAATAAGGATATTTTCCTATAAAAATTAATTTTTTTCATTCTTTTAATGTAAGATTGAAGTTTCAACTTAAATGACTTTGATGAAGTCAAGAAACACTGCCTCCTTTATTGCTTAAGGTGGGTTGCTATCATAGGAATGTTTCTATTTGTGTAGAGGTTACGAGGTTAAACAAAATAAAAACTGCCCACCTTTTTTATTTTCTGAAAATAAAAAAAGTCGGCAGTTTGGCAGTCATGTCACCAAAAGTGATTTAGACCCAAAACTTTGCGGCCTATCCTTTGGGATAGTGTACCTTTTTCAGCTTTTTTGAAGTATTACTTTAACGCTTCACCTTCCTATTGAAAAAGTTTAATATAATATTTTAAATAGTGAGATAGAATATTTTATTTTGTAAAAAAATTCACATAATTAGGCAAAATTCTTTTTAGAAATTCTCTTCATTTTTTTATTATACAAACTATATACGACATAACTTTCAAAAATCCTTCTTTTTTGGTAAAATATTTTAAAATATTTTTGGGAGATTTGTAAATTTAGCCTTTATATAATGTATTATAATGGGTTCAATGAATCGAATACCTGCATTTATTAATTACATTATTTTTTACAACAACTTAATTTATTGTAAAAAAATAAAGCCAGACTTAGAAAGTAATTATGCTGAAAAAAATTCCATAGTATTCCAAACTAAATCTGGCTTTTGCTTTTTGTTAAGTTAAAATCTAAGTTTTACTTTGAGTGATATAAAAATAGTCAATCTTTCATCCAAAAATCTCCTATGAATAGTCTAAAATCCCTTTTAGAAAAGGAGCAGAGAACCGTCCTGTTCTTTTACGCAATAGTACATACTCGATACGCACGACTTGTGCAGACAATCATTGAATCTTGATCTAAAAACTATAAACAAGAAACTAAAAACATAAAAATTTGGGAAATACCTAAATTTTTATCTGCCTTTGTGATATACTATAATAGTAATCAGGGAGATCTCATCGATCTAATGGAAGTAATGAGTAACTGGGATACGATACGGATTCGTATGCCCGCTTAGTTTCTGATAACGAAAAATATACCCAAAAAAGGAGGATTAAAATGGCAGTTGTAAAAGTGATTGAAATCATGGCAGAATCAACTAAAAGCTGGGAGGACGCCACGAAAATGGCAGTCGCAGAGGCAGCCAAGACTGTACGCAACATTCAGGCTGTTTATATTAAAAGCTTTCAGGCAGTTGTAGAAGGCAATGAAGTTGTCAGGTATCGCGTTGATGCCAAAATCTCGTTTCTTGTAAAAGAATAAATTTTATGGTGTTTTCCAGAAATTAATCAAACGGGGATAGCTCTTTTTTTATTTTAGAAATCTATCCCCGTCTTTTTATTAGTTATCAGTTTTCAATTAAAGATTCAGAGAAGAACTGTCTGCAATGATGCAGGAATACAATAATGCAAGGATGGGAAAGACAAAAACCAAAACCGATAAACGAAAAAATGGGGATGGGTCCCGTTTTATTCGGAACCTGTCCCCATTTTTAATTCAAGTTATCTCAAGCTGTCGAGAACGGTCTTTGGTCATTCTTGAGGAATGACCGTCAAACAGAGAACCGTCCCTCGTTCTTTTATGGATTGTTTAAATGGTAATTTTTTATTGATTAGAAACAAAATCTAGCATAGCATCTAAAAGATTAATTAGGCTATCTTCTAACCAAGAAAATCTGGAAC
>DASRME010000146.1:0-4325 GCA_035648095.1 Atribacterota bacterium
AATTCTTCCAATTGACTTGTTTTGTTTTTTATATCTTCAGATAATGCCTGATATTTCTCCTCCATTTCTTGTAATTCAGTTGTTTTTTTCTTGAGTTCTTCTTTGGTAGAGGATAGCTGGGTGTTGCTTAACTCTACTTCCTGGGATAAATTGGAAAGTTTTCCCTTCAACTCTTCTATTCCAAATAGGGCGGTTCTAACATCATTGGAGGAAATAGCAAGCATGGTTACTGTAATGATGGCAATAAAAATACCGCTAATTATCGTTACAAATATTGCAGTATAGTGAGGACGTAATCCAAAAATAGTCACTCTTTTTTTACCTATTTTAAGACCTATCCAGTCACCGACAAAGGCAATTAAACCGCTGATTACAATAAGTGTGAATATTAAAATAAAGCTGTACATTTTCCAAATTCTCCAATTTACCAATTCTCTAATTAACTAATTGACCGATCAAGTTAGTTAACCTGTTAAATGGTTATCCAGTCTTCCGGTCTACCAGTCAATTCAGCAAGTAATACGACTCTACTTACTGAGAACCGATAACTGAAAACCGAAAACTTATAACTTGCATGCTTCTATACGCTAAACGCTATACGATAATTTTACAGATTAAACCTTTCTCCCAGATAGATTTTTCGGGTAATTTCGCAATTGGCTACTTTCTGGGGAGTTCCCGAAGTCAGTATTTTTCCATTATGCATAATATAAGCTCTATCGGTAATTTTAAGGGTCTCTCTCACATTATGGTCAGTAATTAATATTCCCAATCCCTTCTCTTTTAGATAAGATATTATTTCCTGAATGTCATAAACCGCAATAGGATCAACCCCGGTGAAGGGCTCATCAAGCAGCATAAAAGAGGGTGAACTAGTTAAAGTTCGGGCTATTTCTACCCGGCGTCTTTCCCCTCCGGAGAGCATAAATCCTTTGTAATCAGCGAGATGATCTATTTCGAGTTCCTTTAGCAATGAATGACATCTTTCTCTCCGTTCATCTCTCTCAATTCCCAAAGTTTCTAAAATAAGAAGGAGATTTTCTTCTACAGTAAGTTTGCGAAAGATTGAAGGTTCCTGGGCTAAATAACCCAGACCCATCCTGGATCTCCGAAACATGGGAATTTTGGTGATTTCTTTGCCGTTAAAAGATACTTTACCTTTATCGGGAGCTATTAAGCCCACAATAATATAAAAAGTAGTGGTCTTCCCTGCTCCATTTGGTCCCAAAAGACCTACTACTTCACCTTTATTAATCTCCAAGCTAATATCATCAACTACTCGTCTTTTTCGGTAGATTTTTACTAAATTTTCTGTACTTATTCCCTGCACGATTTACTCTCCTACTGGTTAGTAGTCTATCAGTCACCCGGTCTACCAGTCGATACAACAAGTAATAAGATTCTGCCTTCTAGAAACCCATAAATGAAAACCAAAAACTTGTAACCTTTAACTTGTTACTCGTTACACATTACTTATCACTTGCTACTGTATTTTATTCTGGCTCCTGGCTACTGAATTCTGGATTCTTCTTTCTTCACTATATACTATATACTAAATACTATATACTGTTTTAAACTGCCGCAAAGAGCAGTTCTGCAAAAGCCACCAAATTAGCATCCACATAAGCCTCTGCTTTAGCTTTACCAACTCCTCTTACCATTTTTACAATTTCCACTTTAATTATTAATTGGTCACCGGGATAAACCGATTTTTTAAAGCGGGCTTTATCTATACCGGCGAGCAAGGGAATCTTCTCCTTATTTTCCTCTCTGGAAAACATCAGGACCCCACCGGTTTGGGCCATAGCTTCAATGATCAGCACACCAGGCATTACCGGATGTCCCGGAAAATGTCCCTGAAAAAAAGGTTCGTTTATGCTAACATTTTTGACTCCTACGATATTATTTTCTTCCTGCTCTAATATCTTATCCACCAATAAAAAAGGATAGCGATGAGGTAAAAGATTTAAAATTTCTCCGATAGATAATTTTTGCTTCATTTGGTAGTAGTTTTTCCTTTATTTTCCTCGGCTAGTTTTCTATTAATCTCTACTATGACATCTTGAGTAATATCCTCTCCTCCATAGAGAACAATAGGATAATTTAAAATATCGGTCCCAGAAGGTACTTTTATCTCACTGTTTAATATTAAATCATATTTTCCTTTATCTCCTATTACCTTGATTGCTTCAATAATATCTGAATAACGAGATGCCTGGTACGATTTTATCTCAGCAAGAATCTTCTCTTTGATTGGTGTCCATTCTTTATTAAATTTATCTTCCAACTTTTTAAGTTCAGTTTCATCAAGTCCCTTGCCTTGTGTATTTAATTCTTCCTGGCGTTTTTGAAGTTGATCTCGTAAGTCTATACTAAGTTGATTAATGTTCTGGGAATAAGGATGGGCGGATGTAACTTCCCCCAGATTAATTAAACCTATCTTTCCTACTGCTGCCTCTGCCTCAATATTTTGAAAACTTAAAAACAAAAAGATTACTACTGTAAACAATAGAATAAAAATTGCTTTATTCTCTATCCTTTTTTCTGCTACTTGTACTTGCATTATTTTCCTCCTTAATATTTTATATCTTATCGCGTATTGCGAAAAAAAATAGTATCTCGTATCTCGTGAACTCTATCCTATCTGCATAGTTACCCAGTTCCCCGGTTAACCCTTTTGATTAATCTTCCAATCTACCAATTAGGATAGTTTGCCAGTTAATACAGTTGTTACCCATGACTGGTTAATTGATCCTTATCTGGCAAACCGGTTAAATAATTTAATTGGTAAATTGGTCAATTATCCCCTAAAACATATGCCCTATGCTAAAGTAAGTCTTTCCTACTCCTTCTTCATTAATACCATAGTCTAATCTAATTGGGCCAAGAGGAGTATCAAAACGGACACCTATTCCCCCTCCAAACTTTAAATCATCTAAATTAATACTTTGTCCAATTTCCCAAGCTTGACCCCAATCTGCAAAAAGCACTGCCTGGAAATTTTCAGCCAAAGGAAATCTATATTCCACATTCAATACCAAAGATTTATCCCCGGAAAATTCACCCAAATCATAACCTCTTACGGTATTCATTCCCCCTACCTGATATTCTGCAAAAGAAGGTAAGCTGGTATCTGCCATACCGCCCATAGCCCGGAAAGCTAATACTCCCTGACTTAAATTATCAGCTATTTTTTTAATACCGCTATCACTGCTACTGTCAACATTGAATATGTCTCCAATAAACTGGGTAGAAATATAAGCCCTTAGAGTTAAATTGTATTTGGTAAAGCTATAATCTCCTCCTAGAAATCCTCCTGCTTTTTCCAAAGAAAAACTATGATACCAACCAGAAGTAGGTTCAAATACATTATCCCGAGTATCATAAGACAGAGAAGGTGTTAAGCTATTAGTTAATCCTTTATTAATATCTTCAGGCAGGATTCCGGAAATTAGATCATAGGTTACTCTCTCACTCTTTAATTCCAATCCTAATTTAAATGAATCACCTATCTTCCTTCCAAAAATAAGTTTTCCTCCCAACCTCTCTTCATCATATTCAGCAAGAACTACTTCTCCTTCCTTATCTTCTTTAGTGCTTACAGTATCGTATGCTTCAAAACCAAAGGAAGTAGGTGTATTTGCCAACCATGGTTCTAAAAAAGATATTTGATAAGTAGTTCGACCACCTATTTCTATTTTGGCTTGTACTTTCTCTCCTCCTCCAAAAAGATTATTTTCCTCGTAACTGGTAAATCCCATAAGGCCTTCTTCAGAGTTATATCCTGCTCCAATACCAAATTTTCCTGTGTTTTTCTCAATGACTTTTACAACTAAAACTATTAAATCCTCTTCGGCACCCGGTTCCAACTTCATACTTACATCTTCAAAATATCCTAAGTTATAAATTTTCTGTAAGGACTTTTTTGCTATCTCGAAATTGAAGAGGTCCCCAGGTTCAATATTAATTTCTCTGGCAATTACCTTTTCTTTGGTCTTGTCATTACCTTCAATGACTATCTTTTCCAGTCGGCCCTCAGAAATATTTATCCACAATTTTCCTTCTTCATCAAAATTAATATCTTTAATATTAATTAAAAGATAGCCTCGGTCTTTGTATATTTGAGAAATACGATCAAGATCGTTTTTTAATATCTTCTGGCAAAAAATTTGCCCTTCCTGCAAAACCATTATTTCTCGCATCTCTTCTTCGGAAACTACGGTATTTCCCTTAATATTAATCTCTTTAATGGGTAAATTTTCCACGACTTCAAAGACTACTTTATAACCATCTCTAAATGATTCTAATTTTATTTTTACATCTTT
>DASRME010000147.1:0-5807 GCA_035648095.1 Atribacterota bacterium
CTATTATAACTTTTTTATTTTTTCATTTCAAGCAAGTTTGCCAATAAATAAATTTAATAAATTTGAGAATAAACTAAATAAATGATATAGTTTTAATACTAAATATTAATCAAAGGAGGAGATTATCATGCCAGATAATTATAATGAAGAAAAAGAGAAAATTATTAATCTTGCCGAAAAAATACCAAAATTAAAATTTTCTAAGAGTATACTCGGTATTATTTTAGTATTAGTAATCGCTCTCTATCTTGCCAGTGGAATTTTTGTCGTTGCCCCTGAAGAACAAGGAGTAGTTAGAAGGTTTGGCAAATTCGTCCGTATAGAAAGCCCGGGACTTAATTATCATCTGCCTTACCCTATTGAAACCGTGGTTACCCCAGCTGTTACTCGGGTGAAAAGAGTGGAAATAGGATTTCGTACTGTTAGCCCTGGCCCACCTGCTCGCTATCAGGAACTTCCAGCAGAGGCTCTGATGTTGACCGGTGATGAAAATATTGTCAGTGCAAATGCGATCGTCCAATACAAAATAAAAGACCCGGTTAGCTATCTCTTTAATATTATTTTACCTGAAGAGACGGTCAAAAACACTGCTGAGGCTGCATTAAGGCAGGTGATTGGAGAAAGAAAAATTGATGAAGCGCTTACTACAGGCAAGTATGAAATACAAGAAGAGACAAAAAAACTCCTCCAAGATCTTTTAGATTCGTATAAATCAGGAATCTTCGTAGTAGCAGTTCAATTACAAGATGTTAACCCTCCCAAGGAAGTACAAGAAGCTTTTAAAGATGTAGCCAGCGCCAAAGAAGACAAGAGTAAGTATATAAATCAAGCTCAAGGATATGAAAACGATCTCATTCCAAAAGCTCGCGGAGAAGCCGTAAAAATGACCAAAGAAGCTGAAGGCTATAAAATTGAAAGGATAAAAAAAGCTGAAGGTGATGTTGCAAAATTTAACAGCATCTTAACCGAATATAAAAAAGGTGAATATATCACTCAAGCTCGTCTCTATCTGGAAACTATGGAAGAAATTTTACCGAATATGAATAAAGTAATTGTCGATCTAAAGGAAAATCAATCTTTAATAAATTTATTGCCCTTAGGTAATTCAAGTATCCTAACTGCTCCATCCAAGGAGGTGACCAAGTAATGAAAAAAGGAACACTCTTAATAATACTTATTGTAGCAATCATATTCTTAGCTAATTTAAGTTTATTTATTGTTGATGAAACTAAACAAGCAATTGTTTTACAATTTGGTAAGCCGATAAGAGCAATTAAAGAGCCTGGCTTAAATTGGAAACTTCCTTTCATTCAAAATGTAGTATTTTTTGAAGACCGACTGTTAGTTTACGATGCTGCCCCGACCGAAGTCATCACTAAAGACAAAAAGACTCTGATTGTAGATAATTATGCTCGTTGGAAAATTGTCGATCCTTTAAAATTCTTACAAACCGTTAGAGATTTAAATGGCGCTCAGGCAAGATTGGATGATATCATTTATTCCGAATTAAGGGTTGATTTGGGCTCGTTTGACATGAGCGAAATAGTCTCGGAAAGAAGAGAAGGTATTATGAAAAGAGTCACCGAGATAAGTAGTGAAAAAGCTAGTACCTATGGGATAGAAATTGTAGATGTAAGGATTAAACGGGTAGATTTACCTCCAGAAAATGAAAAATATATCTTTGATAGAATGAAAGCAGAACGAGAACGAATCGCCAAGCAATATCGAGCAGAAGGGCAGGAAGAATCAGCTAAAATTATTGCAGAAACCGAAAGAGAGAAAACAGTTATTTTGGCGGAGGCGTATAAGACTGCTCAAACTTTAAAAGGTGAAGGAGAAGCTGAGTCTGTTAAAATCTATGCGGAGAGCTTTAATCAAGATCCTGAATTTTATAAGTTTTATAGAACTTTAGAAGCTTATAAGATGACTTTTAAGGATAAAACTACTGTCTTGCTTTCTACTGATTCTGATTTTTTGAGATACTTAAGCAAACCCTGAAATACGTATCTCGTATCTCGTGAATCGTATCTCGTGGAAAATAAAAACAATTAGGGGCAAATAAATCCGCCCCTAATTGTTTTTTTAATTTTTAAAATTATAATCAAAACAAGATCTGCCTCTATACAATATTTATTGATATACTATAGAGACTTATATCTATCGCCCATATTTTAACTCGTATCTTGCTTTTTTTTTCTTAACTATACGCTATACGCTACCCGCTCTATGCTATCTTGTTGTACGCTATACGCTATTTATATCAATATCCCAATTCTGGATCTATTTGATTGTCCGGTTCTTCTCCATAATAAATTTTTACTATATTGTCAAAAATAGATTTTATATTTTCTTCTAATGCTCTATCGGTATATCCCGCTGTATGAGGACTCATTACCACATTATTTAACTTTTGAAAATCATATTTGCTCGGTAGTATTTTTCTTTGTTCCGAAGAAGGATATTGATACCAGGTGTCTATTGCTGCTCCCGCAAGATGATGTTCTTGTAAAGATTTAAATAAAGCCCCCTCGTTTATTACAGTGCCGCGAGAAATGTTAATTAAATGCTTCCCTTTCATAAGCTTTAATTCTTTTTCTCCAATTAACCCGTTGGTTTCCTTGGTAAGGGGAACGGTTACAACAATAAAATCTGATTCTTTAATTACTTTTTCTAAATCTCTTGTATTTCCTAAAAATTCCAAAGTGTTTTTCTTTTTTAAATCCTTCTCTCCTACCTTCCTTTTTAAAGCAAACACTTTCATTCCAAAAGTATGACCAATTTTAGCAATTTCCCATCCAATTGAGCCTAATCCTACTATCCCCAATCTTTTCCCTTGAAGTTGAATGGTGGGCTCTCTAGTAGAAAACCCATGCCATCTGCCTAATTTTAAATCGCTATGGTTAATAACAATATTTTTAGATAAAGCTAAAATAAGAGCAAAGGCATGTTCGGCAACTGCAGTCTTATTAGCATGGATATTACAAATAAATATATTCGGGTAACTTTTATACAAGTTAAAATCTAATTTATCTACTCCTGCAAAAGGAATCTGAATTAATTTTAATTTTTTAGCATTTTCAAGATCTTCTTTGTTAAAAATCCCACCTATTACTACTTCAACTTCTTTGAGATATTTTTTAATATTTTCTCTATTATCTGTTTCAGGGATAATAAACTCTAAATTCGGCTTTGCTTTTTTATTTAATTCATTAAAAGCCTTCTTCCATAGTTGTGGTTTTAGCATCTTACTTAGTACTAAAATTTTCATCTTTGGCCTAGCATTGGTCTCTCTTTTTCTTTCAACTTCATGTAAAAAAATTCTTACCGCCATTATATGCTTGCACTCGAGTTTTAATTTTCGAGCTCTTCTTAAAAAATCTACACACTCACACTGAGGGATATTTATATCAACCTTATAAGGTTTCCCTGATTTTGAACTACTTACCAAAAAATAATTATCTTTTTTTTCTACCTTTAAATCTTTGGCAGCCTCTTCCCTTTTTTTTATTTCTTCTTCAGCCAGAGCTCTCTTGGCTAAGCTATCAGCCATAAAGTTATTATCTCTTTTATCCCAGATAAAATATATTTTGCCCGAAATAGTCTGAACAATTTCTTCAACCCGACTAAATAATGGAATGATTCCTGTATCTCTTACTTTATATATTTTATTTAACTGTTTAACTACCAGTTGGCTATCACAATATACATCTATTCTATCCGGTCCTATTTTTTTTACTTCTTCCAATCCTCTAATCAAGGCTTTATATTCAGCAATATTATTGGTCCCATAGCCAATAGCTTCACTTATTTTTTTAAATAATTCTCCATCCTTATAAATTACAATTCCGATTGCCATATTCCCCGGATTGGGATAACAAGCACCATCTACTCTCATTAATATCTTAGTCATTTTTCTCAACTTCCTTATTAAAATCATTTTTTAATATTCTTCTAATTAAATCTATTACTTCTTTTGGTTGTTTGGCGTAAATTAATTGTTTGTCCTCTTCGTATTTTCTAAATAAAGGACCTAAATCAAAATTTAAAGAAATCACTTTTTTACCAATATTTAAAGCCAAAGCAATCTCAGAAATAGTCCCAGTTCTTCCGGGAAGTGCAACGACTACTTTACTGGTTAAAACATTGATGTAATTCCGGGAAAGGCCTGCTCCACTCAATACAGGAATATCGATATATTTGGAAGCCCACTCCGCGTCTGTGCCTGGTAAAATACCCAGGGTTAATCCACCATTTTCTTTTGCACCTCGAGCCGAAGCTTCCATAATTCCAGAAGCTCTTCCGCCATTTAATAAAATCCACCCTTGTTTGGCAATTAGACCGCCCAAATGACGAGCATCCTCATAGTCACCATCATTGACTATTTCTCCTCCTCCCATAACGCCAATAATAATTTTACGTATAATAATCCCCCTTTTCTCCTTTTATATTTATTATAATTATTACAAATTACAAATAATTTTTAATCAATTTGATCGAAAACGTGGCATAATCTTTCTTTTTATAGTAGAATATTAATGGTAATATTATATATTAAAATACTTTTTTTGTCATATCTGTTAATTGCACTATCAAGTGTATGGCATCGAGTAACGAGTTAAAAAAGAGAAAAGCAAAATATATTAGTTAAAATAAATTCGGATGTTGTATTGTTTATTAGTTAAAGAAATAGAAATTGAATTAAATTTATTTTCGAATTAGGTAGGAGTAGAAATGAATATAGATGAAAGAATAAAATATGCCTTTGAACATACTGAAATATTACGAAGACCAAAACAGTTAATATCCACCTTTGGTGGTTCTTCGGTAATTCATTATTATGTGCTCACCGAACCGGTATATTCTGAATTTACCAAGGGTGATTTAGAAACTGTGGTAAGAGAAGGAAAGGTCAGTTGGTATCAACCAAAATTGCTTACTTCTACTTATATGTTAAGGATAGAGGGATTTAGTAGAGAGGCTAAAAACGCATTTGAAACTTTGGCCAGCCAATATCCTGACTTAGCAGGCATTCTTTATAAATTTAAAGTTAACAAAGAACTTGACGAAATGAATTTCGTTTCTGGACCTTTGTTAACCGTAGCAGAAAATATTAATAATAGGATAGACAAAAAGGGAGATTCTCTTTGCGCTGTTATTAAGGGCGTATCAGGTCTCTGGGATGTATCCCTTTCTAAATTTATTTTAGATATGATGGTTAGAAGTTTGTATTCGGCTCAGATACCTGATTTTACCAGCAGAGGATTTGTAGGCACAAACCAAATTGGTCAATCTATTATCACTAAAGATAGACATGGTGTTCCAGTAGCTGCCCGAGAAGAAATAGAAAGATTATTTAATTTAACAAAAAAAGGAGAATTGGAACCAATTAGATTAAAAGAAGAATTGGATAATTGGGGATTATTCGAGCAGTATCAAGATAGATTTTTTAGTCTTTTTAAAAAGGGGTAATAAAGAGATGAGAATAAAAAGTGCATTAGAAATTGCTATGGAAAAAATTAACAAGGCAAATAAATTAACTCCCGAAGAAAAAGAAAGAATAAAAGCAGAAGAAAAGATTAAATCTTTACTTGCAAAATATTATAAAGGTCAAATTACTTCTAATGATTTATGGCAAAAATTAAAGGGAAATAAACCTTCAACGTTAAGAGAAGCCCAATCAATTCTAATAAATTCTTTAAGTTTTCAAAACTCTAAAGATGAATATCAGATAAGAAAAGATGCTATTTTGGCCATTGAGACATTAAAAGAAGATCAAAATACCTCATCTATTGAGTCAACTTTAAATG
>DASRME010000148.1:0-9733 GCA_035648095.1 Atribacterota bacterium
AAAGCGCTTGGTGTAGCCCATAGGGGATATGTGCTGGAAACCGGGAATATTACTATTAGCGGATTAGCTTCCGATTTAAAGAGCAATCAAAAGGTTCAGGAGGCCTACCTGGGAGGCGCTGCTCTTAAGAAGAGAAAGTAATTTAGTCGTTATTGAATAGTCGTTAGTTTTAAAAACAAGTTTTCAGTTAACAGTTTTTAGTTATCGGTTTTAATTTCCTGTAGGGGACGGATTTATCCGCCCCGTCTTTTTTTCTATCTCCAGTTTCTTTTTCTCCATGCAATACGCGACAGGAATATAAAATAATTGAAAAATATTGTTATTTTTGATATATTAAGCATAAGCTAAATTAGTATCTCGTGAATTGTGAATCGTATCTCTTTTGAATAAATGGAATTTTTCTCTTGTTAGATACGAGAAATTAGATACTAAATACGAATATAATATAAAGGAAAAAACAAATGATGATTGGAAAAGCGAATACGAATGAGAATAAGCTATATTTCGATAACGAACTTACGGATTTAAAGGATAATCTGGTAAAAATGGCAAATTTAGTCGAAGAAGCAATTTGCATGTCAATAAAATCTTTAGTTGAGCAGGATTTGGAATTAGCAGCGAAGGTAATTAAAAATGATGATATCATTGATAAAATGGAATTAGATATTGAAGAACAATGCTTACAGATGATTGCTCTACGCCACCCTATTGCTAGAAATTTAAGGATAATCGGCTGTGGTTATAAGACTATATCTGATTTAGAAAGAGTAGCGGACCATGCTGTAAGCATAGCCAAAAGCAGCCAGTATCTATCTACTAAATCCCTGGTAAAACCCCTAATAGACATTCCTCGTATGGCTGAAATTGCTCAAAATATGTTGAAAGATAGCTTAAATGCTTATTTTAAAGGAGATGTAGAATTAGCCAAGGAAGTGTGGGCAAGAGATAAAATTGTTGATGATTTGGATCAACAGATATTTCGTGAGCTCTTAACTTTCATGATGGAAGACCCCCATACTATCAGCCGGGCAATTCATTTGATTTTTGTTTCTAATAATATTGAACGGATTGCCGACCATGCTACAAATTTAGCCGAGAGAGTAGTATATATAGCAAATGGAGAAAGAATAAAAAATTATTTCAAAAGTGGTAAAGAAGTATAGAGCATAAAATATTAAGATCGGTTGAATGAGTGCTTAAATTTTTATTTGAATAATCAAAAAGCAAAAAATAAAAAAGGTTATAATTTGTGGAGACAATTAAAAATAATTTAAGGATAATAAACGAAAAAATAAAAAAAGCTGCCTTAATGGCGAATAGAAATCCTGAAGAAATAAAATTAGTGGCGGTAACGAAAACTGTCACCATAGAGCGGATAAATGAAGCTATAAACGCCGGCGTAAAAATAATTGGCGAAAATAAAGTTCATGAAGCCAAAGAAAAATACCAAATCTTGACTGCCGACATAGAGTGGCATTTAGTAGGACACCTGCAAACTAATAAGGCAAAATATGCTGTAGAATTATTTGATCTTATTCACTCGGTAGATAGTATAAAATTAGCCAAAGAAATAGATAGACGTTCTTTACAATTTGGGAAGATAACCAATGTTTTAATTGAAGTGAATGTTTCCGCGGAAGAAACTAAATATGGAATTAAACCGGAAGAAGTAGAACCTTTTCTAAAAGAAATTTCTGAATTTCCCAGAATATGCGTCAGGGGTTTAATGACAATTGCCCCAATGGTAGAAGATAAAGAAGAAACTCGACCATATTTCAGGAAACTAAGGGAGTTATCTAAAGAAATAAAGATTAAAAATATAAAGAATGTTAAAATGGACTATCTTTCCATGGGTATGACTGAAGATTTTGAAATAGCTATTGAAGAGGGCGCCAATATGGTTAGAGTGGGCAGAGGAATATTCGGATTTCATTGATAAAAACGGAAGGAAAATATTACCCATGTTTTTACTGATTAAAATAATTAACATAGTATTTAGACTTTACAGTTATTTAATTTTGGCGAGGATATTTTTAACCTGGATGCCCATAGATCCTTACAGCCCCGTAGTGCAGTTTATTCATAAGGTTACCGAACCTGTTTTAGCCCCCTTTAGGGTTATATTACCTTTGGGTGGGATGGGGTTAGATCTTTCACCGATCATTGTCTTTTTTTTATTGAATTTACTCCAAAGAGCACTAATTAATATACTTGTTAGCATAGCTCTTTAAAGTACATAAAATAAATTTATTTGATAAAACATTAAATGAGGGAGGATAGTTGAATGAGAATTACACCAATGGATATCGAACAACAAGAATTTTCCAGATCGTTCAGAGGATACAGCGAAGAAGAAGTAGATGATTTTTTGGACAAAATAGTAAAAGACTACGAAGAATTAATTAATGAAAACGTAAGACTTAATGAAGATATTGAGAAGATGCAAGAAAAATTAAAAGAATTTAGTCAGATAGAAGAAACGCTAAGAAACTCTCTGTTAAATGCTCAAAAATCAGCCGAAGAGATAAAAGGCAGGGTGGAAAATGAAGCAAAAGTAATCATAGAAAAAGCGGAGATGGAAGCCAAAGCATTAAAACGTCAGGTCTTACAATCGGAAGATCTGATGAAAAACGAAATCGATAATCTGCGGAGATATAAGTTTATATTTAAAGAAAAATTTAAATCAATGTTGAACTTATACTTAAGAATGATTGAAAATGAGGAATTTGAGGAAGAAGGAAATTACGAGGTTATAGAGGAAGAAGTATCTAAAAAGAAAAAAAAGGAAATATTTCCTGAAGAAAAAACGGTTAAATTAGAAGGATTAGCTGCAGAAAAAGATTCTAAAATTGAAGAAATAGAAGATGAACATCGATATCAATGAGTATTTTAAAATTACGGGTAAGGATATTGTAATCAAGGTTAAAATTATTCCCGGTTCCTCTAAGAATAAAATTATCGGAGTGTATAATGACTCCTTAAAAATTACCATTACCGCTCCGCCCGTTGAGGGCGAGGCCAATAAAAAATGCATTGCCTATTTAGCTAAATGTTTTGATGTAGCAAAATCAAAAA
The DNA here is from genome assembly GCA_035648095.1 of Atribacterota bacterium. Lineage (GTDB taxonomy): Bacteria > Atribacterota > Phoenicimicrobiia > Phoenicimicrobiales > Phoenicimicrobiaceae > Sediminicultor. The sequence continues at coordinate 3,076 of DASRME010000148.1, forward strand.
TTGAAATCATTTCGGGGAAAAATGGCAAAAATAAACTTATTAAAATTTATGATTTCAGTCAAAAAGAATTTTTAGATAAAATAGAAAAAATTAATTTAGAACTCAGAGTTAAAGTGTAGAGCACAATAAATTGTGTCCCTACACTTCTCCTGTTTTTTTTCATTACAATATACTGGATACTCGTTCCTTATTTTTTATCTCGCTTTCCCTTGTTGCCTGCAACTATGTGTGCTCTACGCTATACGCTATACGCTTTACGCTATCTAAAATATTGACACAAGCCAATTTAATATGCTATTATTACCTAAAATAAAATAGAATAGTTATTTGCCTGATTTGAGGAAGAGTAGGTAGATACAATTTATCAGCGAACAGGAGTAGTGGAAGCCTGTAAATCCTTTCTATCCAAAATCGTCTCAATATTTCTAATCGAAATTGATTTAAAAGTAGATTAGAGCGGTGAAAATCGTTAAAAACCGGAGTATATTTATTTATCGGTTTAAATATATTTACTCTTTGAGTTCATTATTGTAAGGTAATGATAAAAATTGGGTGGTACCACAAGAACTTTCAACCTCTTGTCCTTTTTGAGGCAAGAGGTTTTTTATATTATACAAATTATAGGGCACGAGGAGAGATTCAAATGGAATATAAAGATACCTTAAATTTACCAAAAACAAAATTTAAAATGAAAGCTAATTTAGCTCAAGAGGAGCCCAAACTGTTAAAATTCTGGGGAGAAGAGAAAATTTATGAAAAAGTATGTGAGGAAAAGAAAGGTTTGGAAAAATATATATTGCACGACGGACCTCCCTATGCTAATGGTAATATTCACATAGGAACTGCTTATAATAAAATATTAAAAGACATAATCCCCAAGTATAAATCGATGAAAGGATATGATGCTCGCTATGTTCCTGGTTGGGATACTCACGGTTTACCCATAGAGTTTCAGGTTACTAAAGATATGAAGGTTGGTTTAACCGAGATAGATCCGGTTGAGCTAAGGAAAAAGTGTACAGATTATGCCAAACATTATATCAATGTACAAAGAGAAGAGTTTAAACGATTAGGAGTGATGGGAGAATGGGAAAATCCCTATCTAACTCTTAATCCTGATTATGAAGTGGAACAGATAGAAATATTTAGAAAGATGTTTTCCAAAGGATATATCTACAAAGGATTAAAACCGGTTTATTGGTGTGCTCATTGTGAAACGGCCCTGGCAGCAGCAGAGATAGAATATCATGATAAAGAATCTTCTTCTATATATGTTAAATTTTTAATAAAAGATAGTTTAGAGGAAATATTCCCAGAGAGTAAATCAGGGGAAAATTACGCGGTTATTTGGACCACTACACCCTGGACTATTCCGGGAAATATGGCCATTGCTCTTAATCCGGATATTGAATATAGCTTAGTTAAAACAGAAAAGGGTAACCTCTTATTAGCCTCCACCTTGGTAGAAAAGGTAATGAAAGAAATTGGCATTGCTGATTATGAAATCCTAGGAAGTGAAAAGGGTAAATTATTTGAGGGTATAAAGTGTAAACATCCTATTTTTGATAGAGATTCACTTATTATACTGGGAGGCCATGTTTTACTGGATGAAGGAACTGGTTGTGTCCATACTGCTCCCGGACATGGGCAAGAGGATTATGAAATAGGAATAAAATATAAAATACCTATATTTACTACGCTTGATAGCCAGGGTAAATTTAATCAAGAAGCCGGAAAGCACAAGGGATTAACTTATAAAGAGGGAAATATTGCTATAATAAAAGAATTAACTCAGAACGGAACTTTAATGAAGGTTGGTAAAATAACGCATTCTTATCCTCACTGCTGGCGTTGTAAAAACCCAGTAGTATTTCGAGCCACCAAGCAATGGTTTGTTAACATCGAGGCTTTTCGTGAGTTAGCTTTATCCGAAATAGAAAAAGTTCAATTTGTTCCCGACTGGGGGAAAGAAAAAATATATGGTATGGTGGAGAATAGAACCGACTGGTGCATCTCCCGTCAAAGGGTATGGGGGGTACCCATCCCTGTTTTTTACTGTAAAGAATGCGAAGAAATTATAGCAAACGAAGAAACCATAAATTCAGTTAAAAAATTGTTCTTAGAAAAAGGTTCAGATGCCTGGTTTGCGATGTCTGCCCGAGAAATTTTACCTAAAGATTATCAGTGCCCTTTCTGTAAGGGGAAAGATTTCGAAAAAGAGAAAGACATTATGGATGTATGGTTTGATTCAGGATGCAGTCATGCGGCAGTACTTAAAAAGAGAGATGAACTTCATTGGCCGGCAGAATTATACCTGGAAGGAACAGACCAGCATAGAGGTTGGTTCCAAACTTCACTGCTGACTTCAGTGGGTGCTTTTGGAAAAGCACCTTACAAGACTGTTTTGACTCATGGTTTTATTGTTGATGCAGAGGGCAGGAAAATGTCCAAATCCATAGGAAATGTCATCGCTCCCCAGGAGATTATTGAAAAATATGGAGCGGATATATTAAGATTATGGGTTGCCTCTTCTGATTATCGGACAGATATTAGGATTTCTTCCAAGATATTAGATCAATTAGTGGAAATATACCGAAGGATCAGAAATACTACCCGGTTTATCCTGGGAAATTTATCAGATTTTAATCCAGACACAGATGTAGTTTCTTATGATAAACTTCACGAATTAGACAGATTAGTCTTGAGTAATTTTCAAGGTTTGGTGAAAAAGGTAAATGAAAGCTATAATAAGTTTGAATTTCATTCCCTTTATCATGAAATTCATAACTTCTGTGCCATTGACCTGAGTTCATTTTATCTTGATATAATTAAGGATAGACTTTACACCGCATTTGCTGATTCTGAAGAGCGCCGGGCAGCTCAAACAGTATTGTATCAGATAATAAATGATCTGGTTAAATTAATTGCACCGGTATTAAGTTTTACCGCTGAGGAAATCTGGCAGCATTTAAGAGAAATTGAAAAAGGCGAAGAGAGCATTTTTCTCGCTTCCTGGTCCGAAGTGAATGAAAATTATATAGATAGAAATCTAGAAAAAAAATGGGATAATATTTTAAAAATTAGAAAAGATATCTTAAAGGCTTTGGAAATAAAAAGAGGTGAAGGCTTTATTGGCAATTCTTTAGAGGCACAGGTAAATATTTATACTGAAGATAAAGAAGTGTATAATTATTTAATGTCCTTCAAGGAGCAGTTGGAAACCATATTTATCGTTTCTAAAACAGATATCATTCGCGAGAAAGGAGAAAAAGTCCTTTCTTCTGATGCCTATATAGGCGTTGAATTTCCTGCTATTAAGGTGTTAGTAACCAAGGCACCGGGAGATAAATGTGAAAGATGCTGGTGTTACAGTAAGACAGTAGGAGAAGATCAGAAATATCCAACGATATGTGAAAAATGTGCTAAAGTAATACATGAACATTTTGAGGAGTAAAAGAAATACTATGGGATATATAGGTTTATCCATATTTGTGATATTATTTGATCAGCTGAGTAAGCTTTTTATTCAATATAAAATGAAGATCGGGGAATCTATTCCGGTAATTAAGGGGATATTTCATATAACTTATATAGAGAATCCCCGAACCTCCTTTGGTCTTTTTGAATATAATACCTCGTTCTTTGTAATAGCGGCCTTGATTTCAGTAATTTTCGTGATTTTAATTTATAAAAAAATAATTTTCAAGAAAAATCCTTTTATGTACATTCCTTTAACCCTTGTCCTGAGCGGTGCAGTTGGAAATCTGATTGATCGGGTGAGAGTTGGTGGAAGGGTAATAGATTTTATAGATTTTAAAATCTGGCCGATTTTTAATTTTGCCGATTCAGCGATAGTATGCGGAATGTTAGTATTATTGATTCATATGTTGTTTCGTGCCCCGGAAAAAGAAGAGGAAGGAGAAGGAGAAGGGGAAAAACGGAAAGAAGAGCAATAAGATAAAGAATTAGATAAGGAGTAAATTTTAATGTATAGAATATTATTTACCATTGGTTCATTTTCCATTTATTCTTACGGAGCAATGATAGCTTTAGCTTTTATTGCAGCCATTCTTTTTTCTATGAAAGAGGCAAAAAAAAGCGGAGAAGACCCGGAAAGAATTTTAGATCTGAGCTTGTATGTTATTTTGGGTGCCTTGATTGGGGGCAGATTGGGATATGTTTTAACCAACCTTGATTATTATATGAAAAACCCTATGCATATATTATATTTTAGGCAAGGTGGATTAAGTTTTTTAGGGGGATTTTTTGTAGCTTACTTTCTATGTTGGTTGTATGTCAAAAGAACCAAGATTTCATTTTGGAAATATGCTGATATTGCTGCTCCCACCATTGCTCTCGGAATAGGGATCGGGAGGATAGGTTGTTTTTTAAACGGCTGCTGCTTTGGTGTAGTATCAGAAAATTACGGTATTAAATTTCCTGCTTTAGGTATGCCCCCGGTGTATTTACAGCAATTAAAAGATGGATTGATTGCCTCCGGAAGTTCCTATACTCTTCCGGTAATTCCTACCCAACTTTATAGTTCTTTGTATGGCTTTTTAATCTTTTTTATTCTTCTCTGGATAAAAAAATATAAGAAGTATGATGGATTTCTTATGTTGAGCTTTTTTATATTATTTTCAATTTCCCGCTTTACCATGGAATTTTTTAGATTTAACGAAAATAATTACCAAGTATTTAATTCATTAACCATTACCCAGGCTATTTTAATAGGAGTTATCTTGATTTCTCTGGTATTTATGAGTATTTTAAAGAAAAAAAGTAAGAAAACATAAGTAGCGTGGAGCATAGAGAATAGAACGGGTAGCGGAAAAAAACTTGTAAAAGACCTTCTCTAAAAAAAGTTTTTAATTCAATTAGGATTTATATATGACAGAAAAAGAAAAAAGTTTAATATTTACAGGCGAAGATAAGATTAGACTTGATCTCTATTTAACTCAGCAAGAAATATACCCCTCCAGATCCCAAATTCGAAATTTAATCTCTCAGGGTAAAATCAGAGTAAATAACCGTCCAGGTAAACCAAGCTATATCTTGAAAAATAGGGATGTGATAGATTTAGCCCCGCCAGAACAGAAAGAATTAGAGATCAAAGCGGAGGCAATCCCTTTAGATATAATCTACGAAGATGAATACTTGGTGGTGGTTAATAAACCAGCCGATATGATTGTTCACCCTACGGGGAAAATACGTTCCGGCACTCTGGTGAATGCCCTACTTTATTATTGCCAGGATTCCTTATCCGGGATAGGTGGAGTGATCAGGCCGGGAATTGTGCATCGCCTGGATAAAAATACTTCCGGTCTGATAGTGGTTGCAAAAAATGATTTGGCACATCTTGATTTGTCAAAGCAGATGAAAGAGCATCAGGTTACTAAAAAATATATCGCCTTAGTTCATGGTAATCTGAAAGATGATTCCGGAATTATCGATGCACCTATCGGCAGAAGTCTGAAGAATAGAAAAAAAATGGCAGTGACAGAAGAAGGAAAGAGTAGGAAAGCAGTAACTCAGTTCAAGGTTTTAAAAAGATTTTTCGGCTATACCCTGATAGAAGCTACTCTTCATACGGGAAGAACTCATCAAATAAGAGTTCACTTGGCTTTTATCGGCTATCCTATTGTTGGTGATCAGCTCTACGGCCATAAAAAACAGGGATTAAATATCAATAGGCAAGCTTTGCATTCTCATATTTTAGGTTTTATGCACCCTTTATCTAAAAAATATATGGAATTTTCCGCACCTTTACCCAAAGACATGCAGGAATTAATTGATGATTTAGAAGGACGCGAAAAATAAAAATATATTAAAGTTATTTTTGAGAAATCTTCTTCAGGCTCCTGATCTCTTCCGTATCTATTTTTATCCAAAGGCTCTTTTCATGGGAATAAATCACCATTCCCGGCTTGGCATTTTTAGGTTTTTTCACATATTTTTTAAGAGTATAATCAACCAATACTTTATTTTCTTTTTTAGCTTTACTAAAATGAGCAGCTAAATTTGCAGCCTGAATTAAAGTGCCAAGCGGAGTAGATTGCTTAATGCCTTTATTTCTAATGACAATATGAGAACCCTGGATGTTTTTTGCATGGAGCCAGGTATCATTACCGGAAGCCAATTTTAAAGTTAAGAAATCGTTTTGCAAGTTACTTTTCCCTGCATAGATTTCCCAGCCATCTTTGGAGATATATTTAGCAGGTTGTAACTTATTCGTTTCTTTTTTTGCCCTTTTAAGAGGGACAGCAGCTTTTTTTACCCACCCTAATTTGATTAAATTATTATAAATTTTATTTAGATTAGAAAAAGAATTGCTATCTTTACTGTATAATTTTTGAAGTTCAGATAATTGAGCAAACCTTAGCTGATTATTCTTCAATTGTTCGAAAATTATTTGGAAGCTATCTTTTGTTTTTCGGTATTTTTTAAAAAATAATCGGGCATTCTCTAAAGGGGTAAATATTTCATTTAGCGGGATGGTTATGTTTTCCTGCCGGGGAGAATAAAAGTTAGTAACAGTAATTTCCGTGTCTCCCCTTTTAATACTGGTAAGGTTTGCTTTTATCAGTTCACCATTTATCTTATATTGTTCACAATTTTTAACCTCTTCGAGTTTTTTTTGGAAGTCATTTATCTTATT
>DASRME010000149.1:0-6702 GCA_035648095.1 Atribacterota bacterium
AAGACTTATGAATATTTTTCCCAAAAGAATGGGAAAGAGATTAATTCTGAATTAAAGAAAAAAATTGAAGAATTGGGATGGCAAGTTTTTAGACAGATTCCTGAATTAGTTGATGGAGTTTACCGGGTATTAGATATTTTAAGCAAAAAGTATTTTTTAATCCTGGCTACCTTGGGTGACCCCCAGGTTCAAGAAGAAAAAGTGCAATTATGTGGTTTAAAAAAATATTTTTCAGAAATTTACATTTTAAAACATAAAAATGTAGAGGAATATCAAAATATTTTAAAAGAACATAATTTAAATAAGGAGAAGACCTGGATTGTAGGCAATAGTGTTCGTTCAGATCTGAATCCTGGTTTAAAATTAGGTATAAATTGTATTCTAATTCCTTATTTAAGCTGGAAATTTGAGGAAGAAGAGCCTCTATCGGTAAATTATTTAAAGTTAGATTCCTTAGAAGAGGTATTAAATTATCTTTAGGTGAAAAAATTACAAATTGATAAGAAGATTAAAATATCCGAGATATTTAAATATAAAAGAAGAAGAATTTGATAGAAGGATTGAGAAGGCCTATAAATTACTCTCCCCTTGTGAAGTGTGTCCTCGTAAATGTGGCGTGAACCGCTTGGAAGGAGAAAAAGGTTTCTGTCGTTCGAGTGAAGAGGTGATGATCTCCAGTTATAATACTCACTTTGGGGAAGAACCACCCTTGGCGGGTAACTTCGGTTCGGGCACCATATTTTTTACCAACTGTAATTTAAAGTGTATTTATTGTCAGAATTATCCCATAAGCCAGTTAGGAAATGGCAATAAAGTTACCTTGCAAGAATTGGCTATAATTATGCTTGCTTTACAGAAAAGGAAATGCCATAATATTAACTTGGTTACGCCGACTCATTTTGTACCCCAGATATTAAAGAGTCTTAAATTGGCTATTAAAATGGGTTTATGTATTCCTATAGCCTATAATACCAGTGGGTATGATTCTGTAAATAGTTTAAAATTACTTGATAGTGTCGTGGATATATATCTTCCTGATGCCAGATATGCTGATAACGAGATAGCCATAAAATATTCATCAGCTCCTGATTATTTTGAAATAATGAAGAAGGCGTTGAAGGAGATGTACCGACAAGTGGGAGATCTGGCAGTAGGCGAGACCGGGGTGGCTCGCTCGGGATTGATTGTTCGTCATTTAGTTTTGCCTGGGGGCTTAAGTGGGACTAGAAAGATTATGCATTTTATCGCCCGCGAAATTTCCCCTCGTACCTATATAAGCTTGATGGCACAGTATTTTCCAGCTTACCAGGCCGGACAGTTTCCTCCCCTATCTAGAAGGATAAATAGGAAAGAATACAGGGAGGCCTTACGATCTTTTGAAGAAGAGGGATTGGAAAACGGGTGGTTTCAGGAAGATATATGAAAAATAACTTCAAAATAAATAAAAATAATTTTTAGAGGATATACATTAAGTAATTATGAAAAACGTTCAAGTAGAAATTTATTTACTAATAATAGTCATTATATGGGGGTCCACCTTTGCCTTGATTAAAGGGGTTATTGATTTGATCCCTCCTTATACTTATTTAACTTATCGATTTTTATTGGCTGCTCTGATTCTAATATTAATATTCTGGAAGAGGATGAAAGAAATCAATATAATGATTTTAAAGAAAGGCTCTCTAATTGGGGTTTTCCTCTTTTTAGGTTATGCCCTTCAGACTGTGGGGATAAAGTACACTACAGCTACCAAAGCCGGTTTTATTACCGGTTTGTCTGTGGTTTTAGTCCCCATTATTTCCCATTTTTTCATCAAGGAGAAAGTCAGTCGAAATTCGGTTATAGGAGTAATTTTCGCATTTATCGGCTTATGGTTTCTAAATTACAACAGTAGCTTTATTTTTAATTTAGGGGATTTTTTAGTTTTATTATGCGCTTTTTCCTTTGCCATGCACATTATATCAGTGGGATTATTTAGTAAAAAGGTAGATTATATTCTTTTGGCGATTACTCAAATAACAGTAGTTTTTTTATTGTCTTTATTCATGGCTTTAATTTTTGAAAGACCGGCTATCCATCTTTCCTATTCGCCTGGTATATGGTGGTCGATTGTAATAACCGGAATATTTGCTACTGCTCTGGCTTTCTATATGCAAAATAGATTCCAACAGTATTCCACTGCCACTAAAACTGCCATTATATTTTCCGGTGAACCAATATTTGCAGCGATCTTTGCCTACTTTTTATTAGGAGAGAAAATAGGATTTATCACCTGGTTAGGAGGATTGCTAATCATTTTTGGTATGATTGTATCTCAAAAAGAGGGTAAGCGATAGTTAAGGGAGACTCCTTTAACATTCAACCTTTTATTTTTTTATTTCTTTTATTAATTTTTCCATATCTTCAAGTTTTTCAGGAACTGGTTCAGGCATTCCTTCTTTTTTTACATATACCTTTTCCCAGAATGGTTGACAAAGTGTAGCATATTCTTTTGAGTATTTATCCAGATGTTCTGAACATTCATTTATAACTGTCTGAGCATTGTCATGAGTAGGGTAAGCGTTGCATTCTTTAACCACTTCCCTTAGCACCTTGGGGTTGTCAATGATCATACAAGGTAACATTAGATTATCAGAGTAGGGTTGTCTTTTTCTTATTGCCCTAAATAAGGGAGAAGCCAGAGCCTCTCGCAAAGAGGCATTTCTTACATTATGAGTAGCACAATGGGTAAAGACACAGGGTTCATAATCTCCCTTTACGTTTACATGAAAATATCCGGATTGGCGGCCTCCGGCAATACAGCCATTTACGTGCATTCCATCATTCCAGAAATCCCCGATAAAAACCGGGTATTTATTCCTCAGATAGTTAACCCTTCTCCAGCCATATAGTCTTTGTTCCGGAGTCTGCATCAGGCTTACATCAGGGTTTTTTCCAACAGGAATGTAAGTAAAGTACCAACCAAAAATGCAACCCTTTTCTTCGGTTAGTAATTTCATAAGTTCATCACTGTAAACGACTTCGGTATTGTATTTAGTAGGAGTAATTGAAAAGCCGTAAACTAATCTGGCTTCTTTGCAGTTATCCATGGACTGTATTACTTTTTCCCATACCCCTTCCCCTCGGCGCCCATCAGTCTCCTTTTTAAATCCTTCTACACTGATAGCCGGGGCGACATTACCTAATTCTTGTAGTTTTAAAGCCATATCTTTATCTATAAAGGTTCCATTGGTGTAAATCATAAAAGCGGCGTCATTATGTTTTTTATAGATATCCAACATATCATCTCTAATAAAAGGTTCCCCGCCGGAAATGACGTAAAAATAGGTTCCCATTTTTTTGGCTTCAGTTATAACCTTATCCACATATTCTAGTGGGAGGTCATCTTTTTTGGAATAATCTCCAGCATAACAACCGGTGCATCTAAGATTACATCTCATGGTGGGACTAATTACGATAGTAGCAGGGCAAGGAATACCTTCTTTTTTTTCAAAATTCTCTCTATTTTTTGGTCCCAGTAAAACATAATGAATCATAAAGTTTAACACCATTTTATCCCGAACATTAGGATGGACTCCTTTTAATACTTTTTGAGCAAGAAAATAAGCTGGAGCCTTTTCTTTAAACATTTTTCTGACCCTACTTATTTCGGGTTTGAATTTAGGAGCGATTCTTTCTGCAGCATAGGTCAAGTGAATAAGATTCTCATCAGAAGTATTTCCCAGAGCCTTTATAATAAGATTTACAGTCTGTTTGGTAGTGTAATTTTTAAATTTTTCTATATAATCCATGTTGTTTTCCTCCTATAAAAATTTAAAATTATTTTAAATAATTGTACCCTTTATTTTTTATATTTATTTCATTCAAGGTTTCCTTCAAGAAACCTAATAATGATTTTTGCTCATCTTTATCCATCTGAGAAACATATTGATTATAGATTTGGATGTAGTTTACATATTCATCTAAGTTATTAGTTGGACCGGTTACATATTTCGGAATATTATTTATATATTTGGTTAGAATCCCAAAACACATTCCTACAAAGACAGTTAAAGCTAATTCGATATAACTATTTGTCGCGTTGGAAGGAAGAATTTGACTTAATAATTGAATTTCAGCTATTCCTTCGGTAATTTTTTTTATGAGAAGGATTAAAACAAGTAAGACGCAAGCACAAAAAATAAGGGGAGATTTAGTTTGCGAGGCTTCTTTAAACAGTTCTTTTAGGTTAAACTTTCCTTTAATTTCCTCAAATTTTTGAATGATATCGGTTTTTAATTTGCTAAGTTCGCCTGCTTTTGTAGGAAGGTTTCTTTGGGAAAAATTGGAGACGATATATCCTTTTTTCGTAGGGAAGAAGGTTACGGTAGAGCGGCCTAATTTTTCCCATCTATGATGATCTGATTCTGGGATTTGGTACTCTATCTCCAGGAAACCTTCTTTGCTGAGTAATTGTAACATATCATAAGCTGTCCATTTGCTTACGCCTATTTTTTGAGCTACTTCTGAATAATGGATGGGCAAAGCCTTTTCTCGGTATAAATTGATCAAGATTTTTAGAAATTCTTTTTGTCTTTTAGTTATTTTCATAAGACTAATCTCCCAAAAGACCCAAAAAGTAATTAAAAAAATATATTTTTTACAACTTCATTATATCATTATAAGATACTTTTACAAATTTATTGACTTTAAAAAAATTGGAAACCAGTGTTATTAAAACTTAAAATTTATCTTTCTATTCTAATCATTTGTATAATTTATATACTCTTGCTTCATAGGGGCGTAGATATATACTTTGAATATTTTCTTTTTCTTCGACATCATAATTACTGATTAGTAGCCTTTTTTCTTGATAATTAATATTTGTCGGAAGTTTAAAAATTGCTTGATTGGCAAAGAAATTAAGTATAATTAGTAATCGGTCTTTATTAAGCGTGCGTAAATAACTATAAATATTTTCATCATCTTCCAGGATAAGCTGATAATCTCCGTAGATCATAATTAAGTTCTCTTTCCTAAGCTGGATTATTTTCTGGTAATAATAAAATATTGAATTTGGGTCTTTTAAATTACCGGATACATTTATATCTGGATAATTTGGGTTGACCTTTATCCAGGGGGCACCCGGTAGTAAAACCAGCATCAGGACCGTCACTCCACTGTATGGGAGTACGGGCATTATCCTGACTTATTCGATGAATATTTTCTTTTGGAAGACCCTTTTTGATCATTTCCTGGTGAAAATTTAGAGTTTCTATATCACGATAATCCTCAATATTGTCGAAAGCAATATTCGTCATTCCAATTTCTTCACCCTGATAGACATAAGGAGTTCCCGGAAGACTATGTAGTAAAGTGGCCAACATTTTTGCGGATTCCACTCGATATTTCTTATCATCACCGAATTGGGAAACCATACGGGGTTGATCATGGTTATTCATAAAAAGGCTGTTCCAGCCTCTTTCTTTTAAGCCCTCATACCATTTAGTAAAGATTTTTTTAATTCAATCAATTTCCATTCTTTGGGCTTCCATTTATTTATAGGGTCATAGCTAATTTCCATCAATTCGAAATGAAAGACCATGTTGAGTTCATTTCGGCCTTTATCAACATATTTTAACGCGATTTCTGGCGTAGTCCCTGGAGTTTCTCCTATAGTCATAATATCGTATTTTGGAAGCACTGTTTTGTTCATCTCTTGTAGGTATTCGTGAATACGCGGGCCATTTATAAAATAAGGGCTGCCATCACCATATTTGTATCCTTCTATTGTTTTCCCATCAGGCAAACCGGGGACTTTAGAGAACATATTTACCGTATCCATTCGGAAGCCATTGATTCCTTTATCTAACCACCATTTCATCATCTTGTAAATAACTTCCCTTACTCGAGGGTTTTCCCAATTTAAGTCAGGTTGTTTTTTAGAAAAAAGATGTAAATAGTACTCTTGAGTTCTTTCATCATATTCCCAGACAGAGCCACCAAAAACAGAACCCCAATTATTGGGAGGCAAACCATTCTTACCCTTTCTCCAAATATAAAAATCTCGATAAGGATTATCTAAAGAGGAGCGGGATTCTATAAACCAGGGATGTTCATCAGAAGTATGATTAACTACCAAATCCATAATTAGTTTCATATCTCTTTGGTGTACTTTAGCTAATAAAGATTCCATGTTTTTCATATCGCCAAATTCATTCATAATATCCTGGTAATCATTGATATCTTAGTCATTATCATCATTGGGAGATTTATAGACCCGACATAACCAGATAGCGTTTACCCCTAAGTTTTTTAGATAATCTAATTTTTGAATAATTCCTGCTAAGTCTCCGATACCATCTCCATTACTATCCTTAAAACTTCTGGGGTAGATTTGATACGCTATTGCTTCTTTTCACCATTTTTTCCCCATTTTATATCTCCTCTTTATTTTTTTTAAAAATATTGCTGTATTTTATATAGAAAGTTTAATCTTATAAAAAATATTATAAAGTATTGTTTAAAGTATTTAAAACTAAATCAGTAAAAAGTGGAGACTTGAATCTTTTGACTTAGATTAAATATTGTAGTAAGTTATTAAATAACAAAGATCCTCCAATGTTGAAGAAGAATAGATTCCTTCGGATGATTTTTTTACTTTGGTACCTTCGACAAGGAAAAAAGTAAAACGTGTATCAAATAAGATAACGATAAAAAGCC
>DASRME010000150.1:0-2772 GCA_035648095.1 Atribacterota bacterium
GGTAGATGAAATAAAAAAGATTGAGTTGGATAGTAAAGAAATAATAGTAGTTTCTATTAATCTAATCGATTCAAAAGGAAAGGAAAATTTAGTAGGTTCTACGGTAATTAAAGATGATCTTAATAAAGCAGTAGTAAAAGCAATCCTCAAAGCTACTAACCGTAGAGTTTTAATAACTGAAAATTAAATAAAGCTTTAGGTCGGTGAGGCCTTTATTTAGAACTAATAATATAATAAAAGATGTAGTAGTCTCTTGAGCGAAGCGAAGCGGTTTTAAATGTTGGAAAAACAAATATAAACCGTGGAGGTGCTAAAAATGAAGATTAATAAGGCAAAATTACTAAGCTTATTAATTAGTGTCATGGCTTTACTATTAGCTGGTGGCGCTAAATATAGGTGGTAGAAGTAAGTTAAAAATAACAGGTTCACCGACCTAATTTTATTAATCTTTTAGGGGGAGATTATAGCTTGCCATTAAAATTAAAAGTTTATATCGGAGCAGTAATCGGGTTAGCTATTGCTCTTTTTATATATTTAGTGCCCTCTTTATCTTTGGCTGCTGACATGTGGCTAATATTAACATTTTTCATTGTTTTATCCACCATTGTAGAATTTATGCCAGTTGATTTACCTATTGGAGGGAAGGTTACTATAGGTTTTCCTATAGATTTTCTAGTAATATTGGTCTATGGGCCGGCAGCTGCAATAATTGTAACATCTTTTAGTGCATTTATAGGAGAAATAATTGGGGGTAAGACTCGGTGGTATAAAATTTTGTTTAATATGGCTCAATACACCTTATCCGCTGGGATAGCAGGTATGGTATACCAAGGATTAGGAGGAGTAGTTGGCCTTGTTAATATAAGTAATTTTATAATTCCGGCAGCACTTTGTGCTATTATTTATTTTTTGATTAATTCCAATTTATTTGTGATAGTAGTTTCTCTTTCTGAAGAGGTGTCCATATTATCTGTTTGGAAAAAACAAATTAGAGGTACACTTGCTACCTATATAGCTTTAGTTCCCATAGGATTTATAATGGCGTTAGTCTACACAAGTATAGGAGTTTGGGGAATTATTCTATTTTTTTTCCCTTTATTTTTAGCTCGCCGTTCTTTTGAATTATATACTAAAATGCGGAAAGTATATCTAGATACTATTCGTGCTTTAGCGGCGGCTATTGATGCCAAAGACCCCTATACCAAAGGTCATTCGGAAAGAGTGGCGGAAACCTCTGTAGCTTTGGCTCAAGAATTGAATTTGCCCGGTCGGGAGATTGAGAATATAGAATATAGCGCTTTGCTGCATGATATAGGAAAGATTGGCATAGCAGATAGCATTTTAGGAAAGAATAGTAGTTTAACTGATAAAGAGTTTGATAAAATAAAAGAACATACGGTTATGGGAGCTAAGATTATAGAACCGGTGGATTTTTTAAAGAATTCATATGAAGCAATCTATCACCATCATGAAAAATATAATGGTGCTGGTTATCCGGATGGATTAAAAGAAAAAGATATACCTCTGTCTGCCAGAATAATTGCCGTAGCCGATGCCTATGATGCCATGGGTTCTGACCGTCCTTACAGAAAAAAGTTAAGTAAAGATAAAATATTAAATGAGTTAAAGGACCAATCCGGCAAACAGTTTGACCCTGAAATAGTTAAGGCTCTTATTTCGGTCCTTGATAAAGAAAGAGAAAAATAAATGTTATATCTCTATATTATAATTATTTCTATTATAATAGGACTGCTTCGTAATGGTAAATTAAGTAATTTGAGCCAGATTTCACTAAAGAAAATAGAATTAATACTATTAGCCTGTTTAATTCAGGCTGGATTAATCTTTCTGGGGTCAAGAGAAATAAAATTTGTTCTCGATTACAGTTCTTCTATGATAATTTTTTCTTATATTGTTCTTCTGTTGGCAGTCTGGCATAATAAAGAACTAAAAGGAATGAATTTTATCGCTCTGGGGATAATCTTTAATTTTGTAGTTATTATAGCTAATGGCGGGCATATGCCGGTATTATTGGACAGTTTATATAAAGTAGGGTTAGATAGTTTTGCTCTGGTATTAAAAGAAGGTACCCACGTTACTCATACTCTGATAACCGAAAAGACCTTATTTAGATTTTTAGCTGATGTTATTCCATTGTCTCCCCCCTTTCCTGACCCTTCGGTGGTAAGTGCGGGAGATTTTTTAATGTTTTATGGGGTGTTTAGCTTAATTAAAAATGCAATGGCGAAAAAACAGAATTCAGAAATCAGGAATCAGAATTTAGAAGATAAAGAGTTGAATCCAGAATCCTGATTCGTATCGAGTAACCAACTAACAACTATTGTAAGTTAATAGTTCATAAGATAAAAACAAAATTTCAAATAGTAGAATGAAAAGGAAAAGATAATTATGTTGGATTGGACAAAAAAGATATTTGGTGACCCTAACGAAAAGGAATTAAAAAGACTGCAACCTATTATAGAAAAAATAAATAGTAATGAACCAGGTATTTCAAAATTAAATGATGAGGAATTAAAAAACAAGACCCCTGAATTTAGAGAGAGATTAAACAAAGGGGAGACTCTGGATGATATTCTCCCTGAAGTTTTCGCAGTCGTTCGTGAAGCAGCTAAACGAGTTACCAAGATGAGGCCTTTCGATGTTCAACTTATTGGAGGGATTGTTTTACATCAGAGCAAGATAGCCGAAATGGCTACCGGAGAAGGTAAAACTTTGGTGGCTACTATGCCGGCATATTTAAATGCTTTGGGC
>DASRME010000151.1:0-10401 GCA_035648095.1 Atribacterota bacterium
GAATTGTACTTCTCTCTCTTGTTTTCTTTACTAAATACTATATACTATATACTACTATATACTATATACTGTTTTTCTATCCTGCGACTCTTAGCACTTCTTCAATCGTAGTAATTCCCTGCAATACTTTTTCCAGTCCGCTATCTTTTAGGGTTTTCATTCCTTTTTTAATAGCAGCATCTTTGATAATATTACTTGAAGCTTTTGAAATGATTAATTCTCTAATATCCTCATCCAGGACAATAATTTCATATATAGAAGTTCTTCCATAATATCCTGTATTTTTACACAAAGAACAACCTGCTCCTCTGTGTAGTTTCACTTTATTTTCACCGCTCAAGTTGGCATTTATATGAAATCCACTTATTATGTCTTTCCCAGGTTCGTATTCCTCCTTGCAATTTTCGCAAATAACTCTAACCAATCTTTGCGCTATTACTCCTATTACCGAAGATGAAATTAAAAATGTTTCAACATTCATATCGATCAATCTGGTTACAGCACTGGCGGCATCATTGGTATGAAGAGTGCTTAATACTAAATGACCGGTTAAAGCTGCTTGAACTGCAATTTGAGCAGTTTCGGCATCTCTTATTTCTCCAACCATTATAATGTCCGGATCCTGTCTTAATATTGAACGCAGTGTGTTCGCAAAAGTTAAATTAATTTTTGGTTTTACTTGGATTTGATTTATTCTATTTAGTTTATATTCTACCGGGTCCTCTACAGTTATAATATTTTTTTCCTTAGAATTTACTTCATTTAAAGCAGCATATAAAGTAGTACTTTTTCCACTGCCAGTAGGTCCGGTAAGTAAAATGATTCCATACGAATTATAAATTATCGATTTAAATTCCTCTAATTGCTTAGGCATGAACCCAAGTTGTTCTAATTTTATCAGTCCTTTACTTTTATCTAATAATCTTAAAACAATTTTCTCCCCTGATACAGTAGGGATACTAGAAACTCTTAAATCAACTTCCCTGGTTCCAAATTTTACCTGAAAACGACCATCCTGGGGGAGACGTCTTTCAGCAATATCCATCTTGGCTAATATTTTTATCCGGGAAGTAACGGCAGATTTTATTGCATTGGGTAAAGTTCTAACATCATGAAGCATTCCATCAATACGGAAACGAACTAAAAGCCCTTTTTCATTTGGTTCAATGTGAATATCACTTGCTCTGTCCTTAACACCTTGTACAATTAACATGTTTACCAGCTGTATAATAGGGGCTTCCCTACTTATTGCTTCTAATTTATTAGAATCTTCTTCTCCTTCATCTTCTTTAAGTATTATTTCTTCTCCCAATCTTTCAATGATATCGTCATATTCACCTAGCTCATAATAATTAGTAATAGCACTCAGAATATCTTCTTCGGGGGCCATCAATGATTTAATCTTTTTAATCTTGGTATGGTCTCTTACAAAATCTAGAGCATAAACATCTAATGGGTTAGCCATAGCAACAATTAATTCATCATCATTTTTACTAATGGGGAGTAACTTTAGCCGTAAGGCAGTCTTTTCAGGTATAAGAGATATCACTTCCGGATCTATTACATAAGTAGATAGGTCTACATATTCAGTTTCGTAAACATATTGTAAAACTTCATATAGTTCTTCCCGGGTTATTACGCCTAATTCAACAAATATTTCACCTAATCGCTTATTATTACCGTTTTTTTGAATTTCAAGGGCTTCTTTTAACTGCTGGTGGGTAATTGAGCCCTGTTCAATTAAAATATCTCCCATTCTTTTATTAGAAAAACTTTTTTTGGGCATTTCCATTTATGTAACTCCTACCATATTGGTTAATTCGTATCTCGTGCAGACTAGCGACTAATCTATTTCTTTGTAAATAAGTCTCCGAATAAATCCCCAAACAATATTTTATCTCCGCTCTGTTTTTTATCGTAATCTTTCATAAATCTTTTTTGTTCTTCTTTTTCTGCTCTTTTGATGCTTAAACTTATCTTTTTTCTTCGGCTATCTAATTTTATTACCAAAGCTGAAACTTCTTCTCCTACCGAAAGAACACTTCCTGGATTGTCTATTTTTTTATGAGATATTTCCGATAATGGAACTAATCCATCAACATTTTCTTCTAAATTTACAAATGCTCCGAAATCGGTAAGATTTACTACTTTACCTTCTACTAAAGCTCCAACCGTATATTTCTTTTTAATCTCTAACCAGGGATCTGGCAGTAATCTTTTTTGACTTAAAGTGAGCTGTGATTTCTCCTTGTCAATTTTTATTATCTTAAACTCGTATTCCTTGTCTCTCTTTAATTTTTCACTCGGATGCCCAATTCTATCCCAATCTATTTCAGATACAGGTACAAATCCTTCTATTCCTTTTTCTAATTTAACAAATGCTCCGAAGTCTCTTACTCTTATTACCTTACCTTTTACCACAGAATCAATTTTATAAAATTCGTCTATATCTTCCCAGGGATTGGGTAAAGTTTGTTTTCTACTTAAAAATATTAAGTGGGCATCCTCGTCAATTTTTATTACTTTTAGTGGAAGAACCATGTATTTTTTTAGTATTGCAGAAGGTCTTTCTATATATTCCCAATCAATTTCAGATAAATGAATGACACCGGATACTCCCGCTTCCAGTTCTACATTGGCTCCATAAGAGGTTACTTGAGAGATTTTCCCTTCCACGACCGTACCAATAGCATATTTTTTCTTCACATCTTCCCAGGGGTTGGGTAACAATTGTTTTAATCCAAAAGATATTTTCTTTTTCTCGGGATCTATTTCTAAAATTCTCAATTTTAAAACTTCTCCTTCGGAAATCAATTCTGAAGGATTTTTTACATATGCCCAGGCCATTTCTGAAATATGCAATAGACCATTAATACCATCTTCTATTTCAATAAAAGCACCAAAATCTTTAATTTTTATCACTTTTCCTTCTACTTCGTCACCAATAGAATACTTTTCTTTCACATTCTTCCAGGGATCCGGAGAAAATTGTTTTATGCTTAGAGATATCTTTTCTTTTTCCTTATTATACTCAATAATTTTTACCTTTATTTTATCCCCAACTTTTAGTAATTTAGTAGCATCCTTCATATCACGCCAGGTAATTTCTGAAATATGAAGTAACCCTTCCACGCCACCTATATCAACAAACGCCCCAAATTTAGTAATATTCGTGATAATTCCATCTTTCTCTTGTCCAACTATTAAATCAGCCAAGGTTTTTTTATGCATCACTTTACGTTCTTTTTCCACAATCATACGATGAGAGAGAATAACTTTGTTGTCGTTTTTTTCCAGCTTAATGATGATGAAATCCAATTTTTTCCCAATATATTTATCTAAGTCTTCATCCTTTATAAATTTGGTTTCTATCTGAGATTTAGGAACAAATCCTTTTATACCTATATTGACAATAAGACCAGCTGAATTTTTTTCTATTACTTCTGCGTTAATTTTTTCTTTTTTTCTGAATATTTCGTTGAGTTTTTCCCATAATTGCAAGTATTTTGCTTTTTCTCTTGATAAAATAATAGTCCCATTCTTTTCATCAACATTATCAATGTATAAATAAACTTCATCACCAATTTCTAAGGAGTGAGTTACATTTTCTTCTTCTTTGGAAAAAAGGGACTTTTCAATCTTGGGAAGATATCCCTCCATTTTATATTTTACATCTACCAGATATCCGTCTTCATCGATTTTCATTATCTGGCCTTTAACTATATCTCCTCTTTTTATTTTTTTAAATTTTTCTAAAGATTGGTTAATCATTTCATTCATTTCCTCTTTAGATTTTATTTCTGTCTTTTCTGCTTCGTTTTTTTGGTTGAACTCCATAATCTTTCATCCTTCCTTTTATCGTATATCGTATATCGTATTTCGTATATCGTACAGAAGTAGGAGCTTGCTGCAACACGCCACAACAAATAATTTATAGGTTATTCTGTCATTGCGAGGGGAGCACTCAAGTAATATTGAGTGCTCCCCGTGGCAATCTCAGTTTTGACAAATCAAACCCCTACAACAAATTCCTCATTAAGGGCAGACACAAG
This sequence comes from Atribacterota bacterium, assembly GCA_035648095.1. Classification (GTDB taxonomy): domain Bacteria; phylum Atribacterota; class Phoenicimicrobiia; order Phoenicimicrobiales; family Phoenicimicrobiaceae; genus Sediminicultor. The sequence continues at coordinate 4,053 of DASRME010000151.1, forward strand.
ATCTGCCCCTACATATTATACATTTCTATTTTCTTCACGATATAGTATATACTATATACTATATACTATTTATAATTCTTTTCTCGGTAATTATTTTATGTACCGGAATATCATTTTTATCACTGGGTATTTTTTCAATTATTTGCATTTCAAAAGCTAAAGCAATAACCTTAGTAGAGATGCTAATTTTTCTTAAAAAATTATCGTAGTATCCAAATCCTCTGCCAATTCTGTTTCCACTTAAATCAAAGGAAACTCCAGGTACGATTATTAAATCAATATTTCCCAAGGGGGAATATTTACAATATTCTTTCTTAGGTTCCAAAATACCCTTTTTACCCATTTCCAATTCATTATTAAAATCGATTATTTTTGAGGGAGCTAAATTAGTGCATTCTGTTAGGATAACAGGAACAAAAATATTTTTACCCATTCTTATAGATGATTTAATCATTTCTTCAGTTTGCACTTCACTTCTGGTAGCAAGGTAAAACATAATATTTTGGGAATTTCTATACTCTACAGTCTCAGTCAAATATAAAAATATTTTTTGGCTTTTATCCTTTATTTCTTCAGCGGGCAGTGAAAGTCTTTTTTTTAGTATTTTTTCCCGTATTTCTTCTTTGCTCATAACAAAATAGCCAAAAGGCTCTCCCTTGAAATCCTGAATATCATTAAAAAGGGCGAATATTGTATAAATCGTAAAATGTCATAAAAAATTTAATGACTATATAATATATTTATTTACTATTTTTGTCAAAATTATATCTCGTATGTCGTATATCGTATTTAGTATCGCGTTAAGAAAGAAAAATACAAAATACAAGTTTCAGATTACAGATTTCGAGCTTCAAATAAATAAAATACAAAGAATAAATTATAAAACCCCGCTATGTCGTGTGCGTTAGGTTTTGATACCTGTCCTCAAACAGGTGGGTATCTACCTAAATGTTTTATGTTTCCGCGTCAACCAAGTAGCTAACGATAGGTATTTGCCTTTCCTCCGGTAGAGGAAGACTTACCTCAGGCCTACATTCTGCATTTAGAGCTCGATCCCTCTTTATATAAGTGTTGGCTCAAAACTTAATCAGTCATCACGAACACAGCAGGGTAATTCATATATTTTCTTTATCTTTATTTTATCACACCTTGTTGCATCTTTCAATATCTATAACAAACAGTATCGAGCATATAGTGTCGAGCATCGAGTTAAGAAAGAGTATATAGTATTTAGTCTTTAGCATATAGTAAAGATAAAAGAATAAATACCAGAACAAGATTGTATCTCCTTAAGAATTAGTTATGTGATTGCTGTTGTCTAAATAAAAAGTAAAAAATATCGGAATCTTTACTCAATACTGATTTTACGCGATACTTGATACTGGATACGCGATACTATTCTATACGCTCTACGCTAAACGCTGTCTTTTAAGATTGCCATGCTCACTGCGGTAAATCTAACTTTATATATAGCTCCTTCAATTGTTTTTGATCTACTTCAGATGGTGCATCAGTTAAAAGACAGGTTGCTTTTTGTGTCTTGGGAAAGGCAATGACTTCCCTAATTGAGCGAGCTCCCGCTAAAAGCATAACCAGCCTATCCAAACCAAAGGCAATTCCCCCATGTGGTGGTGCTCCATATTTTAAGGCTTGCAATAAGAATCCAAATTTATGTTCAGCCTGTTTATCATTTATTCCTAGCAATCTAAAAATTATTTTTTGAAGGTCCGTATTGTGTATCCTGATACTCCCTCCTCCAATTTCATTCCCGTTAAGTATTAAATCATACGCTTTTGAACGCACTTTTAAGGGATCTGTTTCTAATAATTCGATATCTTCATCAACCGGTGCCGTGAAAGGATGATGAACTGATTCATATCTCTTTTCCTCCGGGTTATATTCCAACAAAGGGAAATTCGTAACCCAGAGAAAATTAAATTCCTTTTTGTCCTGATTAATAAGGTTTAAATCGTTCGCTAATTTTAACCTTAAATTTCCTAATGCTTCATAAACCACTTCTCCCTGATCAGCTACAATTAAGATAAGGTCTCCCGGATTTGCATCAGTTTTTATTTTTACTTTTTCTATCTCCTCGGGAGAAATAAACTTGGATATGGGAGATTGAAAATCTTTTCCTTCTTTAATTTTTATATAGGACAGGCCTTTTGCACCAAAGGAAGTAATAAATAATTGTAAATCATCGAGCTTTTTTCGTGAAAATTCTTTATCGCCTTCAATTTTAATGGCACATATTTCCCCTTTGTTTTTAATAACTTCCTCAAATACTTTAAAAGAGCTTTTGTCAAATATTTCAGTAAAGTTTATTATTTCCATTTTAAATCTTAAGTCCGGTTTATCTGTTCCATATCTGGAAATTGCCTCTTGATAATCCATTTTGGCAAAAGGTATTTTTATTTTGATATTAAATAATTTATTAAATAAACAAGCAAACATTTCTTCTACCAAATTAAATATATAGTCTCTACTTACAAATGACATTTCCATATCAAGCTGAGTGAATTCAGGAGCTCGGTCAGCTCTTAAATCTTCGTCACGAAAACATCTTACTATTTGAAAATATTTTTCAAATCCAGCAACCATTAATAATTGTTTAAATAATTGAGGAGATTGAGGTAGGGCATAAAATTTACCTGGATTCACTCTACTGGGAACGATATAATCTCTTGCTCCTTCAGGCGTACTCTTGGTTAAAAAAGGTGTTTCTATATCTAAAAAACTTTTACTGTCCAAGTAATTTCTAATTTCCATACAGACCTGATGCCGTAATCGCAAATTCTTTTGCATCTTTAACTGTCTTAAATCCAGATATCTATATTTTAATCTTAAATTATCATTTATCTCTATCTTGTCATCTATATTAAAAGGCAGAGTATCCGAAATGTTTAATATTTTTAACTGCTGTGCTTTAATTTCAATTTCTCCGGTTGGTATATTAGGATTATTAGAACCAGATAAACGGGAAACAATCTTCCCCTTAACTGCAAGCACATACTCGTTTTTAATGAGATGGGCTTTTTTATGTGTTTCAACAGAATCTTTTGGGTCAAATACAATTTGTGATATCCCTTCACGGTCTCTTAAATCAATAAAGATTAAACCACCATGATCTCTTCTTCTCTGAGCCCAGCCCATTAAAATTACTTCTTTTTCAATGTCATCTTTACGAAGCTCTCCGCAAGAATTAGTTTTCTGCCAAGAGCCCATAGGTTCAATAATATTTTTCGTTTTTGTCATTGTCTTTGTCTACACTCCTTTGTAAATAAGTATCGAGTATTAAGTATCGAGTATCAAGTGAAGAAAATCGGTTTTCAGTTATCAGTTTATAGTTTTTAGATAAAGAGATAAAAAGATACAGATTCTGTATTCTGGCTTTTTTATTAACCAAGTAACCAACTAACAAAATACTCTATACTCGATACTGTTTTTACTATCTTGCATCTTTCTTTTCTTTTTCTTTTTTGACTCGATACTATATACTGTTTTATGGATAAATCTTGTTCAACATCCTTGGAAAAGGAATAGTTTCTCGAATATGGCTTAAACCACAAATCCAGGCAACAGTCCTTTCAATTCCTAAACCAAATCCAGAATGAGGGACTGATCCATATTTCCTTAAGTCTAAATACCACTCATACTTTTCTCTAGGTAATTTATGCTCTTTAAGTCTTTTTTCTAGTAATTCATAATCGTCAATCCTTTGTCCACCCCCGATAATTTCTCCATATCCTTCCGGCGCTAAAAGATCGGCTCCTAATACAACATCTTCTCTTTTTGGATCAGGTTTCATATAAAAAGCCTTACATTTTACAGGATATCTATGAACAAATACCGGTCTATCATATCTTTTTGATAAAATTGTTTCATCTTCTCCACCAAAATCATCGCCCCATTCAACTTTTACGTCATTACTTTTCAAAATATCTATTGCTTCATCATACGAGATTCTTGGAAAAGGTGTCTTAATAAGTTCTAATTTTGAGATATCTCTTTCCAACAGATTTAATTCGTTTGTCTTTTTTTCCAATACTTTCTCGACAATATAAGTTATTAAATTCTCTTCAATTTCATTACATTCCTCAAAATCCACATAGGATGCTTCAGGTTCAACCATCCAAAATTCCATTAAGTGTCTTCTGGTTTTAGATTTTTCAGCTCGAAATGTTGGACCAAAAGAATATACTTTTCCAAAAGCCGCAGCAGTTGCCTCGTTGTAAAGCTGTCCACTTTGTGAGAGATATGCCTTATCTTCAAAATATTCAGTCTCAAATAAAGTAGTGGTCCCTTCACAAGCTGCAGGAGTAAGTATCGGTGTATCCATCAAAATAAAACCGTTCATGTCTAAAAAATCCCGAATAGATTTGATTATCTCCGCTCTTATTCTTAAAATAGCATTTTGTCGAGGTGACCTTAACCATAGATGGCGATAATCCATTAGATATCCTACGCCATGTTCTTTTAAAGAAATCGGGTAATTATCTTCAGCGGCATTAACCACCTCAATATTTTTTACCAAAACTTCATATCCCAAAGGAACTCTTTTTTCTTCTCTGACTACCCCAGATATTTTAATCGATGATTCGTAATTAATATTGTCGGCACTATCAAAAATATTTTCATCCATTTCGTTTTTGATGAGAGTACCCTGAATAAAACCTGTTCCGTCTCTTATGATTAAAAATTTTATTTTTCCACTTGAACGTCTATTGTAAAGCCATCCCCTAATTTCTACTTCTTTTCCTTCATAATTTTTAATATCGCTTATTCTAATCTTCTCCATCTACTTTCCTCCTGATATAGGGGTCAGGTCTCAACATTTGACATAACATTTCTGGCTATCTTATTTAGGAGTAAGTTATGTCAAATGTTGAGACCTGACCCCTATAATTCATTTTAATTCATTGATTAAGTTATCTATTTTCACTTCTTTTTGTTCTTTGGTTAGCATATTACGGAGGATTACCATATTTTTAGATAATTCTTCTTCTCCGACAATGATTGTATATTTTGCTCCTATTTTATTGGCTATCCTCATTTGTGATTTTAAACCTCCTCCGGAATAGTCCATATCGGCAGATAAGCCAGCATTTCTAATTTTTTGCACTAATCCAAAAGTCGTATCTGTATTATTTTCATTAACCTTGGCCACAAATATATCCAATCCCTTTTCCGTAGGCCATTCTACCTTTTGTTGATCTATGGCAATAATCATCCTCTCTAACCCTGCAGCAAATCCCACCGCTGGAGTTGACTTTCCGCCCAATTCTTCAACCAAATCATCATACCTACCGCCACCACCTATAGCATTCTGAGCACCTAGTCCTCCTGAAATAATTTCAAAAGCGGTTTTAGTATAATAATCTAATCCCCTTACCAATCGAGGATCTTCATGAAATATAATTTTTTGGCCATTAAGATAAGATTTAACTTCTGCAAAATGCAATTCACATTCCTGGCAAAGATTTTCAGTGATAATCGGAGCTTCTTCTATAATTTTTTTACAGTTATCTTTTTTGCAATCTAAAACCCTTAAAGGATTTTTAACATACCTTTCTTTGCATTCAGAACATAGAAAATCTTTTTTATTCTCTAGATATTTTTTTAATTTTTGGATATATTTAGTTCTGCATTTTTTACAACCCACGCTATTGATTGCCGTTTCAATATTTTTTAATCCCAGTTTTTTATAAACCTCTAAAACGGTAAGTATAACTTCAGCATCTGCAGCGGAAGATTTAGTTCCAATAATTTCGATTCCGAATTGATTAAACTGTCGGAATCTTCCCGCTTGTGGTTTTTCGCATCTAAACATTGGACCAAGATAAAATAATTTAACTACTTTAGAAATCCTATCCATCCTATTTTCTAAATAAGCTCTAACTACCGGTGCGGTTCCTTCGGGCCGTAATGTGAGACTTCTCCCTTTTCTATCGGGAAAAGTAAACATTTCTTTAGTTACTATATCGGTAGACTCGCCTATCCCCCGGACAAAAAGGTCAGTATACTCAAAGTAAGGTGTTCTTATTTCTTTATATCCGTATTTATTTAGTATCTCTTTTATTATTCCTTCGATATAATACCATTTTGATATATTCTCAGGTAAAACATCTTGTGTCCCTTTGGGAACTTTAATAAACAATATTTCCTTCTCCTTTTTTTCTAGGGGGGTCAGGTCTCAACATTTGACATAATTTTATTTTATTGTTGTTATGTCAAATGTTGAGACCTGACCCCTTTTACTGTCCTTGAGACCTGACCCCTTTTACTGTCCCTGGCAAACTTTCTATGTGTCCAACTAATCGGGTACAGGTCAGTACACCTAATCTTATGT
>DASRME010000152.1:0-21667 GCA_035648095.1 Atribacterota bacterium
ACTTTCTAATTCGCGAGTTTCAGTATCCATTACAAAAACATCTAAATTATCAGGAATAATTATTGTTGATTGTTCATCCAATACTGATACTATTGCATTGTAACCTTTTTTTGTAAATTGCACTCCGGTATCATTTGCACCAGTTAAATCATCTGCTATTATATAGAACATATTATCCCCTATTTTACATTTAAATATATTTAGTTTACACCTACCATCATAACAAAGCAATTTTCGTGCCAACTGAATAATAAATATTATATTTTATCGATTTTTGTTATCTTATAAGGATTCTGCAAAGATTTATTTTATTTACATTTTTTCTATTAAATATTTTATTAAATATATATGTTTTATATTGAAATCAATGAACAGCTTATTATCTTAAAGTGCTTTTAATTACAAACAAAAAACCGCTTTGTTTCATTACAGTATAGTTCCGATAAGAAACATTGCGGTTTTCCTTACTTTTTTGTCTTTACTCTCTCTCCCTCTCTCTGTTTATTTAGTCATATTTTTGCATTTTACGCCATGAAGTCGTACGCCCACACTACTCCCCTTTAACAAATAGACTTTTTAAGTTAGAATAAGCTCAAGACACGAAAAGTACTTTTTTTTGGTTGTAACCACATTATGAATCAATCAAATTATGTTTTGATGACTCTGCCGATATCCAGGCTCCATTCAAAGAACTTTTTACACATAGGTCAATAAACTTTATCCCTCTTGTTCCGTCTTTAAAATCAGGAAAATCAAAGTCTCCAAGGTAAGGTTTGTTTGCTTTCTTGGCCAATAAAGCGTCAATAAAATTAGAATATATATTGGCAAAAGCTTCATAAAATCCTTCCGGATGCCCTACGGGGAGTCGGCAAGCTTTGGAAGCTAAAGGATATAAATTATCTCTCTCCCTGGATAATATTTGCACCGGTCCGCCCAAATAAGCTACTTTTAAATTATCATGATCTTTTTGCTCCCATTCTATTGAACCCTTTTCCCCTATCACACGAATCTTTAAACTATTTTTGTATCCGACCGCAATCTTAGAACACCAGTAAATTCCGCTTGCCCCATTTTTATATTTGAGCAAAATCTCTGCATTATCATCAAGCCTTCTCTCTTCAACAAATATATCCAGGTTGGCACACAGTGAATCTATCTGTAGGCCGGTGACATATGAGATCAGATATTCAATATGAGTTCCTATACCTGCTACGCAATGTGATTTTCCGGAATATTTCGGATCAACTCTCCATAATAACCGTTTATTTCCGCTTTTTTCTACCGGTAGAACCATCGAATCCCCGATATATTCCCCGGTAACCATTCGGATCTTTCCAATCTCGCCCTTTTTTATGATTTCCCGGGCATATTTTACCATGGGATAACCGGAATAAGTATAAGTGACACAACCAAGCAAATCATTTTTTTCCATTAAATTTTCCAATTCTTCAGCTTCTTTAACTTCCAAAGTTAAAGGCTTGTCACAAACTACATTAATCCCTTTTTGCAGAAAGGCTCGGGCTATTTCAAAATGTGAACTGTTCGGGGTCACAATGACCACAAAATCAATTTTTTCATCCCTTGCTCCCTCTTTCTCTGCCATTTCTTTATAATTTTTATATAGCCTTTCAGACTCTAAACCATAATTTTTGCCGGCAGTTAGCGTATTATCAAAGTCCCTGGAAAAACATCCGCTAACCAATTTCGCTTTACGGTCAAAGATAGCTGCCTTATGATGTACATCACCGATAAAAGAGCCATTTCCTCCACCTATCATACCAAAATTTAATATTTCGTTCATTGATTCTCCTTCTTTTTTATTAAATACTAATTTAGAAAGAGTTAGACAATTAATTTATCTAACTTCCCTCATATCACCCATATACAACCCTCTATACACGGTGGCTCACAAAGCGATACTAATTTTACAACAACAATTTGTCAGACTCTTGATCAAAAGTCTAGCTCAATTGCTATTTTACAAGGTACTATTCAAAGAGTCAGTTGCATATACCTGTAGGTTTTTCGGGTATTAATTAAACTAAGATCTGCCCAATCCAAAAATCCTAATTTAATCAGGGTACTAAATATACTCTTCCGCTGTTTTCACAAACATATACTTATTCCAATCCATGCCTCTAACATATTTAGGATGTAGAGTAATTAATCGAAGAGTATTATTTTAACAATCTCTTAAGTAGAAATTTAGCTAAAGGTTCGTTATTTTATTATATTCTGCCAATACTCCTTAAGGTTATTTTGCTCTTCCTTTAATATAACCGGATTGATATTAAAATAAGCCTCTACTTTCCTTGCTATTTTTTATATTTTTTATGTACCGGATTACCTTTCAGGTTGCCGGCTCGAGCATCAGGGTGGACCATTTGAGAATGATCAGCCTCAAAGGTCTTTCTATCAAAAATTCCGCGGGAAAACCAGCAACATAATAGGGAATGGTGTCTCCCGTAGTAATGATAAAATCCACAATTCACTATACAAGGTCATTGACCAGGAGTCTATTAACGCTTTTTAATTGACCAAAATCGATTTTTAATAACTCTTTTACACACAAACCTCCTTTGTTAACTTAATCTTTATTTAATAAACTTTGGCATCAAATCTCTTTGCTGATTTCCTCAAAGCTTTTACCACCGGCAATTCTTCACCGCTTAAAAACCTGACTAGTGCTCCACCACCGGTACTGATATAGGAAATATGGTTAGCCAGATTATACTTATTCACCGCTGCGATACTGTCCCCACCACCAAGTACGGAAAAGGCATTACTTTTCGCAATGGCAGTCAAGATAGATTTTGTTCCCAATTCGGTCTCCCTTTTTTCAAAAACCCCGGCAGGCCCGTTAAAGAAGATGGTCTTGGCATCTTTGATGATGGGTTCATATTCCGATATGGTATTCTTGCCCAAATCCATTAAGATATCATTGATGGGTAGACTACTTACTTTCACTTCTTCCCTTTCTCCGGATGCAGAATAAGCAAAATCAGTGGGTAATTTAATCTGCTTTGCAAAGGTTTTTAGAAGAGCTTTGGATTGATCAATATAGTTTTCCAAGTTTTTCTTTTTAATTAAATCTTCAGAAGGTTTTCCCAGGGATATCCCTTTGGCCAGTAACATTACTTGTGCCACTAAACCGGTTGTTAATATTATATCAGCAATGCTATTTTTTAAGATAGAATCAATCCTGAGAAAAGCATCCTGAATCTTGGCCCCACCGAGAATAAAGATACACGGTTTCTTGGGATTTTTTAGCAATTGATTCAAGGAAGTGATTTCTTTTTCGAATAATCTTCCAATAAGGGAGGGTAAAACTTCTTCTATACCTACCAAAGTCGGCTGACAGCGATGAGCCGCAGCAAAGGCATCACATAGGTACAAATCTGCTAAAGGAGTTAACTTACGGACTACTATGGTTTTTGCTTGCTCTTCAGGAGTTAAATTTAATTTGGTCTCAAAAAGGGTCATTTCTTCCGCCATAAAACGCACATTCTCCAGCATTAGGATTTGACCATTCTTTAAAGCTTTGATTTTATCTCGAGCGGCTGGACCACATACGTCATCTATGTAATCAACCGGCTTTCCCAATAATTGGGAAATGATTCTAGCGTGCGGTTTTGTAGAAGCATAATTATGATATTCTATATCACTGCCTTGATGAATTAAAATGACGGTTTTCGCCCCTTTCTCAGTCAGCTCTTTAAGGGTAGGTAAACTCTCTTTAATCCGGGTGATATCTATGGGTTCTCTTGTTATAGGATCAAGAGGGGAATTCATATCAAAACGGGCAAGAATTGTTTTGCCTTTCATATTAAAATCATCAAGCGTATACATTCCATTTATCACGTCTTATCACTCTCCTTATTGTATACCCAGATATTGATTAGTCATTCCCACTGCTTCTAGCCGGTCTTTCTGCATTTCTAAACTGGCTCGGATTCCATCCATGGTTTCCGGAATAACCACCGCTTCTTGCGGTATATTAATAGCAAACATGATATCATCTCCGGAATGGACAATGGTTTCTTCCCAAACGGCAATTTCATACATATCACCTCTGGCGTTACCCAAGTCTCTGGCATATTTAAATAAAGAGGCGTTACCTAGGAACCCGTCTTCCAGTCTGACCACTCTGATCCTGGGGTGTTTACTAAATTGTGCAAGGATTTCTTCCTTGGTTATCTTCTTCTTGGGGGTGGCCACTATGGTAATAATATGCCCATGGGTTACTGGGGTATGTACCAATATACCTGTGGCATTCACATGGGGCATAATGGTCATTAAATCTAAGGCCTGATGACTGGGAGCTTTATCTACCTGTAGGGCATTAGTTAGTCCTCTATGGTAATCTCCGGGATCGGCTACTCTTCTTATAATCGTAATAGCTACTTTTTCTATACCAACTGTCCGATCCAGACAATCTACTGCTCTTATTAATCCAGTAGTATTACAGGAAGTCAATTTCAGGAATTGTTTACCTAAGCCTTTTTCGTAATTAGCGTATCCATGGAAAAAGACATCGGCCACTTCGTTCTTTTCTCCCCCTTGGAATATGGCTTTGAGTCCATATTTTTTATAGAGCTCTTTGTTCTTTTGTCCAATACCTGCACTGGTTGCATCCAAGACAATATCTACTTTCTTGAGTAATTCATCCAGGGTTCCTGTAACCGGAACACCAGCTTTTTCAAGAAGAGAAATATTGTCAGGAATAGCACAATACAAATCGTAAGGCATTCCTTTTTCTTTTAAGGCTCGCACGGCTAAAGTAGGTGCTACATCTGAAACACCTACTAATTCCATATCTTTTTGTCTGGCCACTCCATCAGCTAAACGCTGACCAATAGTTCCGTAACCTACTACTGCAACTTTTGGTTTTGTCATTTTAAATTTTCTCCTTTTAAACAAATTTATAAAATACATTTTAATATTCTTAATTACCAATTATTTAAACAATTCCACTAAATAAAATATTTTACAAAATGATTTTTAGTTTAAAGCTAAGTCATCTACTAACTTAAAAAGTCCACATTAACCATAAATTTCTGTGTAACTATGATTTATATGAAAATCAGCTTAAGCTCCTTGTAAAAATAATGCCATATCTTGTTTCCTTTTTAAAACCTTTTCTACTTTTTTTACAATATCATTTGCAGTAAGTTCAAATCTTTCTTTTAGATAATCAACTGATCCCACTTCCCCAAACATGTCCTTTACGCCAATCCTTTCCATGGGAATTGGAATATTTTCTACTAATACTTCTGCAATAGCAGAACCTAACCCATTAATAATGTTATGATTTTCTACAGTAACAATGGCGCCCGTTTCTTTGGCCGAGACTATAATTGCCTCTTTGTCAATGGGTTTTAAGGTAAACATATCTAGTATCCTTGTAGATATTCTCTTTTCTTCAAGTATATATGCTGCTTTTAAAGCTTCAGACACCATAATACCATTGGCAATAATAGTAACATCTTTGCCATCTTTAAGCTTGACCGCCTTTCCTATCTTAAAGGTTGAACCTTCTTCATAAACTTTAACGGCATTCTTCCTTAATAGCCTGACATAAAACATCCCATAAAGTTCTGCCATCTGTATAATTATATCTCTTAACATCACTGAGTCTGTTATTTCTAAAACAGTCATCTCGGGGATATTCCTCATAATTCCCATATCTTCAAGAGGCATATGCGTTCCACCATTATAGGCAGCAGTGATTCCGGGATCGCTGCCGATTATTCTTATATTTGATTTTGTATACGCGCCCGATAAAAATATCTGATCATAACATCTTCTCGTGGCAAACGGACCAAACGTATGAGCATAGGGAATTTTCCCGGTAGTAGACAAGCCTGCGGCAACACCAATCATATTTGCTTCCTGTATACCACAATTAAAAGTTCTCTCGGGAAATGCTTCTAAAAAGGGAATCATTCCCATAGAACTCATTAAATCTGCATCCAGAACAACTATTTGATCATTTTTTCTAGCTAGTTCCATTAGAGCCTGGCAATAAACATTCCGCATCTCTATATCTTCTTTGACATTATTCTTTGCTAACAATATCGTCATTTTTTTACCACCCTATTTCTCCATTTATTTCGAATAATTAAACCTGATACTCCTTTAATTTATTTTCTAATTCAATAATACATTTCTCTGCTGCTTTATGATCGGCTGCAGAAAATCTCATATGATGATTGGCCATAGTGTCTTCAACAAATTTAAGGCCTTGCCCTTTTATGGTATCTAAGATAATAACCGAAGGTTGTCCTTTTACTTCTTTGGCCTTTTGAATTGCTTCATATATTTTTGCTATATCCGCACCATTTACATCCTGAGCATGCCATCCAAAATAAGAAAATTTCTCGTCTATATTCCCTAAATCATTTATATCTTTAGTATATCCATCTAATTGTTTTTTGTTGGCATCAACAAATGCTATTAAATTATCAAGTTTATGATGATGAGCAAACAAAGCACCTTCCCAAATCTGGCCCTCGTCACATTCTCCATCACCTAAAATTAAATAAACATAGTTCTCTCTCTTATCTAAACGATTACCTAAAGCAATGCCAATAGCTGTAGACATTCCCTGACCCAACGAACCGGTAGTCATTCAATTCCTATTGTCTTGTTTCGGTCACAATGGCTCGGAAGATTTGTTTTTGGTTTATTTAAGGTTATTAATTCCTCAATGGGGAAATATCCTTTTAATGCTAAGGCAGCGTATACTGCCGGTCCTGCATGCCCCTTAGAAACAACAAGCCAATCTCTCTCTACCCATTGGGGTTCTTTTGGATTAATTTTCATTACTTTACCATATAACACAGCAAGTGTTTCTATAATTGACATTGCCCCGCCAATATGTCCGAAACCTAATTTTTTTATTTCTTTTAAAGTTTCCAAGCGAGTTTCAATGGCTAATTTTTCTAATTGATTAAGCTCTTTTTGGCATAACATATTTATTTTCTCCTTTTGTTAGTTGTAAATTTTTATAGAATTTCAAATTTATTTCAAAATAATTCACGCTTTTAACCACAAATACGTTTACAAAAAGTTACTTCAATTTAAAATTAATTTTATATTGGATAACTCAAGTTTATAAATATGTTTGCCTCCGTATAACGGTCCTTTAATAAAACTCCTCCTGCAGGAGCCAGGACATCTTTATCTAAAAGCAAAAAATGAGCTTGATTCCTTCGGGCTACCGCATACATCTCCAGACAGGAGCTTGGAGATGTATGCGGGTCAAATAAACTCCGCTATTAATTTTCTATCTCGTATAGACATTACCTTAATTAGAGATAATTTTCCAGCTGGATACATATCTAAATATCCTTAACTAATTTTAATACAATTCATAATAGCTTCTAATCAGAGTTTTGCTTATCAAGATTGACCAGTATAGTATTTCCCGCAACTCCTTATAACATAAAAACAACCTCAATAGCTGAAACACCAACTTATCGTCAAATTGGTATTCCAAATTCGTCCCAACCATGTGAATGATAATAATCTTTTAACATTTAGTTAAGTGTGGTAGATTTTCCCTAAAACCTCCTCCACGAGGATGCATTAATAATCTTGCCGGTAAGTTATTAATTTTTCTACTAATTTACCCTCTTACACTATAGAGTTTTTTTGACTAAGGATTCCTTTTTGGTCAAATATTAAACAGTAATTAAATTGAGACTCTTTGGTAAAAGTTTTACCCGCATGATACAAAAATGCATATTTATTCAATATAGAAAATCAGCATACTCATTGAGACGAGTGAAATCCAAGATTTTTAATACTTTTTATTTTGAAACGATAAAGTTTGCAGTTAATCTACACTAGATACAAAAATACATATTTCAGGTTATTAACTAGACCATTAGAAACAATCATTCCAATTTTTTTACATCTTTTACTTACTCTATCTTAATATTACGTTTATATATACTCCACTTCTAATACATCTAAAGCGTAATACCCAATATAAAAAAATTTTAGGTATGGTTCTGAAAAAATATCTAATCCTTCACATATAAAATAGATATTCAGTTATACATTTATAATCGCTTTTTCCTATTATTTAATATTCGAGAAAAGGATGTCTTTGTAAAAGAAAAGCACATATAATATTGAAGTGAACATAATATAATTAAATATTATTTCAATAATTATATTTCTTATATAATTTATACAAATCATTGACAACATCTAAATAATATAAATAACGGTTTTCCCATAATTCTTGCTCTCCCTTATCGTTCCGATATTCATTTTTTGGTTTATACAATTTGTTAATATTGTTTTCAAGGTTACTGTAAACACCTACTCCATATCCGGCTAAAATCGCTGCTCCAAAAGTAGCTGCTTCTTCATTTTGAGGAACTTCGATATTTCTTCCAATTATGTTTGCTTTAATCTGCATCCATAAATCGGATTTAGCAGCTCCACCTACTACTCTAATTTTTTCAAACCTGTTGTTAAAAATTTTTTCACTCGACTCCAATTGTTCTTTTAATTCAAAACTTAAGCCCTCAATCAAAGCCCTTGAAAAATCCTTAAAAGAATGATTGTCTTTTATGCCAACAAAGGCACCTCTGACATGCGGATGACCAATTTTACCCCTTATATATGGTATATAAAGTAAACCCGATACCCCAGAAGAAGATTTTATAACTTCATCCATCATTTTTTCATAAATATTTTTATGATCATCTCTAGATGTCTCTTTTAACTCCGTACCGAAATTATTTAGAAACCATTCAATCGACCCACCGCAAGCTTGTATTGATGATATAACCCGATAAAGTAAATTTCCACAATGGGGATAAATACTAAGACCCTGATTTCTTATTAGTGGATTAAAATCTTTAACAGCAAACATGGTTACTTCGGCAGTTCCCATTGAATTCAAAATTACTTTCTGGTCAAAAACATTCACTCCTATCGATGCACAAGCATGATCATGACCTCCTAACACAACAGGAATACCTTTATCCAAATTTGTTTCTTTTGCTGCTATTCCGTTTACTTGTCCAACCACTTTACCACCAGAATATGCTTCAGGAAAAATACATTCAGGTATATCCAACTCTTCTAAAATTGCATCAGCCCAGCCTAGCTTATTGATGTCAAACGCCATAGTTCTTGATGCTATCGAATAATCAGTGGCAAACTCCCCGGTTAAACAATAGACAATATAATCTTCCATTGACAACCATTTATGTATTAATTTAAATAATTCAGGTCGATTCTCTTTAAACCATAACACTTTATTTAAACCATATTTTTCAGAGATAAATTGGCCTGATGTATTATATAAATATTTTTCTCCAAAAATATTTATTAACTTTTTAACCTGTGGTGTCGTTCTCTTGTCATACCATGTAATTATATCTGCTAATGGATTTCCTTTGTTATCAACCGGGACTCCTGCTTCTCCCATTGAAGATATACCTATAGCTTCCACCTGTTTTATGTTTTTCGAAGAAAGCACTTCTTGAAGACAGGAACATACTTTATTCCAAATATATGTAGGATTGTATTCACTATACTCCTGCCTTGAATGATAAACTTTCATTCTTCTTTTGACTATCTTTATTAATTCTCCACATATACTATAAGCCGCAACCTTTATATTAGTTGTTCCAATATCTATTCCTATTAAACACTTCATTATATCCACCTCTTAAAGTAATATCTTCTAATCTCTCAATTTATCTTACTAAATAAGCAAATTAGTTTGCTATCCAAACATTTACAGAACAGGAATTAAATTATATGTGCAAAACAAATATTTACTATTCAATTACAACCTAAATATATTTTATATTTATTAATTATGAATTATAAATTTTAGTAATTTTAAATATACGCGTGCTAACTTGACTCTTTGGACTTTGAACAATTCAAGATTCTCCTTACCTAAATCCTGGCTGGATCTGTTGAAATTTAACATAGCCAAATATACATTTTTCATCTATTCCTAACCGATTAGTGAATCAAAGTACACCCATCAGCCAGAAAATCTAAAAAACGCTCGGAAGAAGAATAGAATCACTTACTATTGGGAAGGTATGCTGTAAAACCATATTACTGACAGAAACCTGATAAACCTGACTGTGGTGTACGAGAGATATATACTAAAAGAGAAACAAGGAAGTCATAATCTTTCCGTTTTTCGCACGAATCAAAGAGGTCATGGTGATTTTCTTTACCAAATAGAATTAGACAGTTAGTCTTTATTACACAGGTAATCAATTTTTAATACCTATTTGAGAACCACGCCACAGTCTCATTAAAAAAGCAAATAACACCAAAAGAACGGAATTACACCAATAGTATCGAAAACTTTTGGCCTTATGAAGAACAACCCAGTTGTAATAATAGCATTGCAATTCCAAGAGATATTTTTAGCGCTATCTGAAGGAGATTGAATGGCAAATTAGTATCGGTCATGCGAATCTCATTTTACTTATTGTACTACTTATATAGATTACTCAATCAATAAAATTCAATTATTAAAGAGCATAGTTAGTACAATTATATTTAGGCGTTACCAGGATTTTTAGTCAAAATAACAATCCAGTTAGATAATAGCTTTTTTAATTCCTGTTATATCACAAAAATTAATTAGTTCCTGTTTTACATCTCCATAAACTATTAAGATATGGTGTTCAACAGCCTCTTCAATCAATACATTAAAAAATTTACTTAATTCAACATCCGGTTCAATTAACGCCCCAGCCCTTCGAGAAACCAAATCGGTGGATTTTATCACCTTGCCGGTACTTATAAACATCTTTAATGTATTTTCTCCCGGGAATGCGGTAATTTTAGCCATAGTTATCCTACCAGGTTTTAAGGTGATTTGCAGATCTACAGTAACATTATTGTCAGAAGGAAATAAAGCAATATCTTTAAAAGATTCCGCAAGAGAAAATGCAGCTTCTCCTGCATGATACAACACAAATGCTTTTTCTTCCAAAGAACGTATTTCCCCACAAAAAGTCGGGGTTTTGGTTAGATGTTGTAATATTAATGCAGTAATAGTTGCCGATATATCAACTTCCTGTATACACACTATACCTTCTTCGTTTAACAAGGAGGCATTAAGACCACGGTCAAAATCTTTATAATTAGTCAATTCGGGCCAAGACCGAATGGTAATTGCATCTAGTTTGTACTTTTCAATTATTACTTTCATAGTCAAATACCATTTCATTGCATTGATCAGTACGGATTCGCTAACTTTCTTCCTTTTAATCTGAGATATTTTTACATCAATAAGGTTTTTCGCTTTAATGGCATCAATTTCTTCAAAGACTTTTACTAGTTCTAGTGTATCTAAATATAATATGCCCGGAACAAGTTTTCTTAGCTGAAATTCATTGACGATAGTATCAACTTGTCCTGGATTATAATTCCCAATAACTCCAATAGTTTGCTGGTGGAGATATTTTTTTAAGCATGCAGTTTTGCAAAGCTTGATTATTTTTTCTTTGGTATTATTACAATCCGCTTTACCAATAACAGATAAGAATTTTTTATCAAAATGTTTCATATTTCGAGAAGTCGCAATATAGCTAAGTATCGATAAAGGAGTCAAAGGGTGTTTATTAGCAGACCATATAATAATTGGACAATCCAGTTCGGCGGCAAGTACCAAGGGTAAACCTTCAGCACAATAACCCACTAAATAAAATATAACGATATCAACCTCATTTTTTTTTAAGTTTCTTACAATTTTAATCAAATCGATAGGCAAAACGGGTAATTCCTCTACAATATATAAGTCTAAAGGCCACTTTTTTATCTTTGGAATAACTTCTTCTTGTACTTCTTTAGCGTGTACTATATGATTCAATTCTGGGTGATCAAAAGCAACAAAACCCACCTTACACTTAGTCATATTACTACCTCCTATTTAGGTTTTAATTTAATACACATATTATGTAAAAAAATAATCCTAATTTACATATTTATATTCTAATTTGAAATTTAAATACTAGATATCGAATACTTCTGTTAAGATCTGTTAAGAAAAGATTGATTCTATTTGATAAATATTGACGGTAACCATAGTACTATTTGTGGAAAATAAATGATTAAAACTACAATAACTAATTCAACCATAATAAATATACTTAATGTCTTTAACGCTTTTTCAGGAGCATGTTTTATAATCTTAGCTCCAATCAGTAAACACAAACCAAAGGGTGGTGTCACTAAACCTATTGCTAAAGTTACTATAGATACCAATCCAAATTGAATGGGATTAATACCAAGCAGATCAGCCGCGGGACCCAACATTGGTAAAAATATTAACATAGCAGGAGTCGCATCCATAAACGTACCAACTATCAAAAACACACCTGTAACCAATAGTAAATATGTTTGTGGTGTAAAATTCATGCTGTTAATTACTTTCATAATGAAATTAGGAAGTTGATAATACGCAATAATATATGAAAATACCATTGATGTACCGATACAAAAAAGAATCAATCCTGTCGTAATTCCCGTTAATTTAAAAACACTAATAAGTTTTTTTAAATTAACAGTTCTATAAATAAAACAACCAAAAATTATAGAATATACCGATGTTATTAAACCTGCTTCAGTTGCCGTAAAATATCCACTCAAAAGACCAAAGATAACAATAACAGGAATAAGGGCTGGAGCAATACCTCCTTTTATTGCAGATAAAGTTTCTTTGAATTTATATTTTCTTTCACGAGGATAATCATTTTTGAGAGCATAAACATAAACTATTCCCATTTGACCTAAAGCAAGCAAAACGCCAGGTATTATTCCTCCAATAAACATAGCTCCTACTGAAACACTTAAAATTGAAGCATAAACAACCATCATAAGACTTGGCGGAATAATTACTGCCATTGTCGAAGAAGCAGCAGTCACTGCAAGTGTGAAATTTTTACTATATCCTTTCTTGAGCATAGCCGGCATCAGAATTGAGCCAATCCCTGATACATCTGCCTGAGAAGAACCGGAATTTCCTGCAAAAAGCATACTGACTACAATGTTTACATGAGCCAATCCTCCACGGAATCTACCAACCAAAGCGTCCGAAAGTCTAATTAAGCTTTCGGTGATTCCACTAGCATTCATCATCAATCCGGTAAACATAAAAAACGGAATAGCTTGCAAAGGAAAACTATTCATACCAGAAAAAGATCTAGCAACCAAATTCCATAAGTCAACATCTCCAAAAGTCACCATAATGATCGCGGAAGCAACAGCTAAAGCATAGGCTATTGGAACAGATAAAAAAACTAAAATAAAAAAAATGCTTACAACTAAAATGCCCGGTACCATATCATAATACTCCTTTTTTGTATTTAGTTTTTTAAAACATCCAGTGAATCCAATTAAATAATTTCATAATCTGTATCCAATATACCCAATACTGCTAATATTTTTTCTATTGAATAAATCAAACTTAAAGAGGCTCCGATAGGAACTGAAATGTAAATCCATGTACTAGGTAATTTTGTTAAAGGAGAAATAGTCATCATTCCCAATTTTGTAAAATCGTAACCAATCCGTAGCATAATAACAGAGACTATTAAAACCAATAAATATACCATTAGAGACAAATATTTTTTCCCGGTTTTCTTAAAGCGCTTACTAACTACATCAACTAAAAAATGTCCACCTTGCTTAACACCAATACTCGCACCTAAAAACCCAACCCAAATAAAACATCCAGTGCTAACTTCTTGGTACCAAGGAAAATAAATTATTGGCCAAAATCTACCAATAACTGATAAAAATACCATAGCCATCATAACCGCTACAAATAAAGCTAAAAATGCTAAAGAAACTTTTTCTAATAATTTAGTTAGGTATAGCAACCGGTTAATCCTCCTTTTGATAAGATAGAATGCCGCGGGGGCATTGCCCCCCCCCGCGGCATTCCTCCAATTGGATAAGTAGTGTGTTGTACAAACAAACTAAAGATAATCAAAATATTGATTGTTTAACAATAGGCTCAATATTTTTCTTCTAAAGAATTGTTTATCATCAGCTTGTCTACTTACTCAAGGTACTAAGTTATTATTTATTGATACTTTTTAACGATATCATAAACCCAAGTCAAACCATTCTCTTGTGAAAACCTCTCTACAAGAGGTATAGTAGCTTCAATGAATGGTTTTCTATCGACTTCATAAATTTCAATTCCTTCTTCCTCAAACACTTTTGCATATTCTTGTTCTAAACTCTTTTGTGCTTCGAAAAATATCTCTGATGTTTCCTTGCCTAATTCAAGCATGAGTGTTTGAATGTCTTCTGGTAAAGATTCCCATGTTTTGCGCGGAATTATTAATGGATTTGGCATAAAGAGATGGTGAGTTAGTGCAATATATTTAATAGTTTCATTAAATTTATTATTAAATGTTGCAGTAAAATCTTGCTCTGCTCCATCTACTACTCCGGTCTGTAATGCAGTATATAGTTCCGCAAAAGCTACTACGACTGGATTTGCCCCCTGTATTTTCCAGGTTTCAAAATTAATTGGAGACTTAAAAACTCTCATTTTAAAATCTTTCAAATCATCAGGGGACATAACTTTCTTATCAACTAAAAGAAGGTTACGATCACCAGAAGTAAACATACCAATCATGATTAGATCTCTTTTTAAAAGAAGATCAGTAATAATATCTCCTACATCCCCAAATATAGCTTCCTCAAATTTTGGATAATCTGCAAATAAATATGGTAAAGCAAAGAAATCCATCTCTGGCACTAATGGTGCAATATTTCCGCAAGAAACGTTTAATAGGTTAATTTCCTTTCCCATCATCGCGTTTTGAAGCATTTCTAGTTCAGATCCCAACTGACCATTCATATAAAGATCTATTTTTACTCTTCCACCGGAGCGTTTTTCCGCTTCTTCGGCCATCCATTTTAAAGCAACATTATATGGATGTGCTGCCGGATGCATAGTTCCTGTTATAAACTTATACTCTGGTTCTACAGCATTCCCCTGGAATACAACTGAAAATAAAGTCACTACTGATAAAATTAACACTATCATTAATTTTCTTCTAAACATAATACTCTCCTTTTTAAATTTAAATTTATTATATTAAAAATATAATTTACTTAATTTTTCTATAGTTCGTTCCACCTCCTTATTAAAATTTCCTTGATGTTTTTTTCCTCAAGTCTATTAACATCAAGGAGTTCCCAAACACCAGGCCAAGTCAAAACTTTCTTTACAACATCTTTATCCATCTTTTCTAAAAGTTCTGCGAAGGAACATAAATTATTTGAAATATTTTCAAGTTTTTTAGCTAGGAATTGTTGTGCATCTTTTCTATCTTTAGGGTAACCAGAACCCTTTTCAACACTAAGCAACCTTTCAAAAACAAATTTTAAATTAATTTCTCCAGCCCAACCATAACCTTGATTTAATGCTAAAGAAATACAATTTCCGTTATTTATCTGGGGAAACAACCAAGCATCAAGTGAATTTAAAATATGACCACAGAAAACGCCCGGAAATTTGTTTGCTGCTATAGCCCAACCCTGACCGGTGCCACAACCACCAATCACAAAATCAATTCTTTTAGTATTTAAAAGAAGGGCTGTCATAAATCCAGTATCAATATATGTTAAATCATTGTTATCGCCTGAATTTTTTCTTACCCCTAAATTATATACTTCATGGCCAAGGCCGTCCAAAGCATCAACTATGTCCTTATTCTTATCTCCTGTGCTTCTTTCATTAATAATAGCTAACTTCATAAAATCCTCCCTGTATTATAGTCATAAAATTACTACTAAATAAATCTAATCTAATTTGATATTTGCATACCCCCTTTAGGCTTTAATTCATTTTTTAAGTATCATAATTATTCGTTTCTTATATCATGCTTTACCTATACATCCAAAAATATTCATTTTATTAATTACCTCTTTCTCAACTGCTTCCATACAACTTTTAAAAAGCTGAATTTGGCAATGAAGATTCGGATTTTTTGAAAGTTCTGTTCTAAGTACATCTGTAAATACTCTTCTTAAATATGTACCAACATTAACCTTTTGTATCCCATTGGGACCTAATTGCTTTAAATCTTCCTCAACTACTCCCGATGAACCATGCAACACCAAAGGAATGCGAGTAATTTCTTTGATTTTTTTAAGTCGTAAAAAGTCAATCCTAGTTTCTTGTTTTTGCATACCATGAATTGTCCCAATTGAAATAGCACATGCATCAATTCCAGTATCCTCTATAAATTGTGCTGCTTGTTCAGGGTCGGATAAAAGCGTTCCGCAATCATTTTTTTCATCTTTCCATCGTCCAACTCGACCGATTTCCGCTTCAACAGAAATATCTAAAACATGCGCAACTTTTACAATTTCTCTAGTTTTCGCTACATTTTCTGCGTATGGAAGCATCGAGCCATCATACATCACCGAACTATACCCTTTGCTTATTGCCTCAATGAGTATTTCGAAAGTAGATGAATGGTCTAAGTGAAAACATACCGGTACTTTGGCCTTTTGGGCACGCCTGCGTATAATATTCGCTAAATCTTGCATGTTACTGTGTTGCACAGCCAACAAATTCGTCATCAATATAACTGGAGAGTTAGTTTCTTCTGCCGCCTTCAAAACAGCAGAAATATCCTCAATGTTAAAAATATTAAAAGCACCAACCGCATAATTTCCCTTTTTAGCTTTGTTAAGCATTTTATTAAGATTTACTAAAGCCAAATTCTCAACCTCCTTGAGTTTTTTATTAATAATATTAGAGCGTAGAAGACATATTCACGGTAAATTTTATCATATTATCATTATTGGAATAATCAAGATAAAATTAACAGTGACTTATCAAATCATCATTAATCATTCCTTGACTTGAGCAATGATTACTTCTACACCAAAATTTCGAATCTCATCTATAATAGCCATATCCACCAAACTACTCGTTATTAAGATGTCAATATCTTCAAAAGATGCAAAAGATCTTAAACCTTGGCTGTTAAACTTACTGTAACCTGCTACAACAACAACCTTTTTTCCTATAGAAACCATAGCTTTTTTTAACTTCTGTTTCATATATGTTGGAACTACTAAATTTATTTTTAAGTGATATTCCAGTAGTTCCAAGAAAAACAATATCAGCATTATATTTTTCTAAATCCATAACTGTCTGCGGACCAACCAAGCTCATTGTTGTTTGAATTAATTAACCGCCAGGTAAGTATACAGAAGAAGTTTTGCTATAAATGCATTCATTAGCAACATTTATACTATTGGTTATAAAAAACATGTTTTTTAATTTTTTTAGATACCTTGCAATACACCAAGTAGTTGTTCCAGCATCAAGGACGATAATTTGATTACTCTTAATCGGCTCAGCAGCTTTCTGACCAATTTTATCTTTTTCTGCAAAATTTTTCTCTTTTCTTTTTAAAATAGAGGGAATTGAATCAATAGCATTCCGTAGTTCATCCTGAAAAACTGCACCTCCGTAGATTTTTTTTACCACATTAATCTTTTCTAGTTGAGTTAAATCTCTACGGATTGTTTCTTCTGAAACATTGAATAAATTAACCAAATCTGCAACTCTAACGAAATTTTTTTCCATTATTATTTCTTTGATTTTGTTTCTACGATTTTCTGGAACCATATATATTCCACCTTTTTGTTTCCAAGGATAAAAATAAATAAAATTAAGCATATTTATAAAGGCAAGGTCAGCATTTTTTCAATTCACTTATTTCTTTAAAGCTGATAAACTTTCTTGTTTGTTCGAAAGTAGGTATCGCATTTCTTCCTCCTAATCCTGTGCAGGATAAAGCAGCAAATGCAGAAGAAAATTTTAGATTATCCAATAGACTCCAACCCTTCAGATATCCAAATAAGAACGCGCCATGAAAATTATCACCTGCACCGGTTGTATCTACTGCTTTGACTGGATATGCAGGAAGCTTGATAAATTCTTTGTTATAATAAGATGTTAATCCATTCTCTCCCTGTGTTACCACAATGGTTTCTGGTCCTTTTTCGTGGAACGTTTCACACACTTCCTTAAGTAAATTAAAAGTAAAGGCATTTTTTATTGTTTTTTCGTCTATAATAAGAATATCTACGAAAGGTAAAATTTGAAACAAATGATCAGCCGAAATATTTCCTCCATCCAAAGAAACTTTAGCTTTTGTTTTTGTTTTAGTATAATATGCGATTTCTATAGCCAACGCAAAGCGGTTAGCATCAAGATGAATCATAGAAGTGTCCATTAATATATCTTTATTAATCAAGGTAGGATCTAAAAATTTTAAACATCCGCCATAATGAGTTATAGCCCTTTTCCCACTATTTTTTTCTACATGAATAACGCTAAAGGGAGATATTCGACCTGGCATAATTTTTAATTCAGTAAGATCAATATTATACTCCTTTAATTCTTCATATATTTTTTTCCCTATATCATCATCGCCTATCGCACTGATTAAAGCCGTTTTCATACCCAGTTTTTGTAGAGCAACTGCAGCCGTTGCCGCAGGCCCGCCCCCACTTTCCAATTTATGTAAAGCCTTTATTCTCTGGTCACTAGAAGGAACCTTATCTACCAAAAATAACAAATCATATGTGGCTGTTCCACAAAAAACACAGTCATATTTTGCCATTAATAAATCCTCATTAAGTTTATTAGTTAGTTTTATTTTTAGAATATTATAATTACTTAATTAGCAGTATAATTTTATCCTCATATTTGTTCTTTTAATAAGCTCTATTCCGCGAATCAAATAAAATTATTTTATTTCTAACAATCTTCTTGACTCCATTTCTAGCATGATCTAGATATTTATAAATATCGTATTTACTATGGTCGGTCGAGGTTATATTATTAATAAATGCCCTACGTATCTCCGTTGCGACATTTATTTTATTAATTCCTAGCGATATTGCCTTCTTAATTAGATGTTCCGGAATCCCTGAACCACCGTGCAGAACCAATGGTATCTCCGTTAATTTATTTATATCAGACAAAAGGCTAAAATTAAGCTTTGGCTCACCTTTATACCAACCATGAGCACTTCCTATGGCAATCGCTAAAGCATCAACATCTACCTCTGTAAGAAATTTCTTTACATCTTCAACATCTACTGTTTTAGCATTCTCTTCTTCAAGGGATATGTCATCCTCTACTCCAGCAATTCTTCCAAGTTCAGCTTCGACCGAAATACCAACAGGATTAGCTGCTTCTATAACTTTTCTAGTAAGTCTAATGTTCTCTTCGAGAGGGAGATGGGAGCCATCTATCATCACAGATGTAAATCCTTCGCGGATACATCTAATAACTTGACCATAAGAAGAACCATGGTCTAAATGTAGGGCTATTGGTAAAGATAATTCATTTCCAATTCTTTTTGCGACAGCTGTAAGGGCTTCAAAATTTCCATTTTTTATTGCGCCTTGCCCAATAGCAAGGATTACTGGTGAAGACTCTTCGTAAGCAACCTGTAATACGGCCTGGATGATTTCCATATTATCTATGTTGAAAGCGGGTACTGCATAATTTTTCTTTTTTGCATCTTCTAAAATATCTTTCATGGATAATAAGGGCATATTGTTCAACTTCCTTTTCGTAAAATTTTAAAATAAGTTTTATTTATAATTCTCATACTGGCTATCAAACAAAACATAATCAACTGAAAATTTAAAAAAACAACTAATTGTTTAGCAAGTCAATTGTCTATTTTTATATTCTTTTATAAAAGTACAACCAAGAATACGGCGTTGACCTTATCCAGCAAGAGTGCGGAGAAGGTTCAATTGCCCGGTAGTAAAACAGAAGAAGAGTTATCTCTTCAGAGTAACTGTCAGAGACTAAGTTGCACCACTCTCGACTTATCACTAAAATGGAAACCTCCTAGTATCAAGAGTTAGCCAGTAAAAGAGCCGGGATAGAGGGTATATTTTCTGTACTAAGAAGAAGGTATAGGGTTAATCATCTACTGATAAGGGGATTAGTACGGGTAAAGGTCTACTTAGGGTATAAGATATCGGCAATAAACTGTAAGAGATTGATAAAAGGGTTGATAAATAAGCCTATACCTGAGCTTTCTATTCTCTTATTTAACCATTTATTTTCGCTATTTAGTTTTCAAAGGACATACAGAGTTAAATTTGCCGCTTAGGTAAAAATTTTGTATTAAATAGTTTTTGGGAAATAAACACAATTATAGCTATTGTATTTTTTTCAATACTTTAACAGCCATTTCTACTCCTAACCTTGGACTTGTTAAAACAGGTACAGGAGTTTCACCTAATTCGTCTATTAATGGAACCATACTCCCCTGGGCACAGACAATGACATCTACTTCTTCGGCCAGCTCTTTGATACCTTTAATAACCATTTTATTATGAGTTTTTATATCTCCGCTTCTCAGTAGATCAAAAGCACCTTCACATAATTTTTCGGTAATCTGAATCTCTTTTTTTAGTTTTTCAGCGGTCTTTTTAACCAGACGAACTGTTGGCCCCAAAGTCGTTTGCAAAGTGGCTATAACACCAATTCTGGCACCTGTTTTGCAGGCCACTTCTGCCATCTTCTCATCTATTTTTACCAGTGGAATATCAACCAGTTGTGCTGCAATATCAGCAGCTTCTCCTACTGAAGAACATTGACTAAAGATAAGATCGGCTCCTATTACCTCTGCCTGTAGGGCATAAGCGCAAATTCTTTTTTTAACAGCAGTTGTAACACCTCCATTATCCAATACTTCTACAAGCAAACTGTCATCAACAATATTTCTAACACAGACTTCTGGAGCTAATTCGGTAAATAAATTCTTTAAAACCTTCACAGAAACATCACTTGTATGAATGATGACTACTTTTTTTTGTTTATTTTCTTTGACCATTTTTATTTTTCTCCTTTTTAAGTTTTTTATTTGTAAAAACTACTTAAACTCTTCATTGTATTTTTAAAATAATCTATCTCTTCTTTATAGTCTTCCTTCCTGAAAATTATCTCTAAACCGACTATTAACTCAGATCCTTCGTATATTTCTTTTATGGTTTCCAGAATATCTCTGATTTCTTCTATATTTATCTCTCCCCCCTCAATTCCAAATTCAGGGTGTTTATCACCATATAAATTTGAAGTTTTATCCTTGATAATACAATTTGCTAGATGGATATGATTACAATAAGGGAATGCTTTTTTAATAGAATTTAATGGTTTCTCATTTAGTTGTCTTAAATGACTCGTATCCATGGTTAAACCAAAATTTTTATACTGTTCTCTTATCTCGCGAACCAGTTTAATTGCCAAGCCAGTGCTCCCGATTAACGAAAAAGAATCAACTCCTGTATCTCCCGGTTCCAAAGTAAGATTTAATCTGTAATCTTTGGCTTTTTCATCCATATATTTTAAAAGTTCTTCAAGCGATTTTTTAAGATATCCATAAGCAATTTCATCTTCTTCATTATCCGGGGATCGTCCGCTATTTATCAATATACTGTATGAACAATAAAAATAGGCATCATCGATACATTTTTTCATTTCTTGAACTGATTCTTCTCTCAGATCTTTATTCGGAGAAGATAAATTTAAATTTTTCTGTTTGGCAGCCATCGCTCCAAGATAGATACTCTTTATATCATGACTAAT
>DASRME010000153.1:0-3866 GCA_035648095.1 Atribacterota bacterium
AAAGTTATTTTTCTATTTTTATAATCCATCTTATGAATCTTCACCTCCGATTTTTACTGAAAAAAAGTATCCGTTATAATCAATAATTACTTCATCATTATTTATTTCTTTTACAATATATCTATCTAATAAAATATCATACAAATTAGCAATAAATATCTCGCCATTCATTTCGATTATTGCAATTTGCTTATCGTTTGAATTAATTATTCCGGTTAATTTTGTTCCCGGAGGTAATTCTGGTTTTTGGAACTTTATAACACTTCCTTCTTTTCCCTCTTCTTCTGTCCCTGCTGTCTCTTCTAAAAAGTAAGAAGTACTTATTTTTTGGAAAGGATCTCGGTTGCTTGGCGGTTCATAGGGTGCATAAACAAATATTTTTTCTTCATATCCCTGTTTCCTCTTTTCCATTTCTATTTCAAATTCAGTTTTTTCTTTTAATACGGGGGCGGTTTCTGTTTTTGCAGCTACCGCAGCAACTGAACGCGGTGTTGTTGCTGTGGTTGTAGTCGTAACAGGAGACTGTACTACAGCACTTTCGGGAAACAAAAGAGGATATCCCCACCAATAAAATGCCCCGGCAGCTATTACAAGAATTAACAAAATGATTAATATTTTACTTGTATTGCTCCCGCTCGTTTTTGATTTTTTAAATAAACTTCCAAAGGACATTTTTTTCATATTTTAATTGGTAGCCTCTTTTCTTAGGACATAGGTAAACATATTTATTGAAATATTTAATTTATCGGCTTCATTTCCTGCCTTAGACAGTCTTAATGACTGAACATCCATTATTCGTGGTAAATTTTCTATCCTATCTAAATAGGCAATTAAATCAAAATAACTAGCGGTTAAGCTCATAGTTATGGGCATGTTCCCGTAAATTTTATCTTTATCCCAGGAAATATTGGCAGGAGTAAAAGTAGTAAAATCAACATTAAATTCAGTTAACGTATCCTGCATCATTACCAATAGGTCAGGAATTTCTTTTTCTTTCGGTAACATAACTTCCAAGAACTCTAATTTTTTTAATAAAGCGGCATATTCTTCCTTTAAAGGGCCAAGGCGTGCTGCAATTCTCTTTCCTTCAGTAATCTTATTAGCGGTAATCTCAATATCTTTATCTAATTGTTCAATTTTTAACATTCTTGGTTGATAAACATAAGCATAATTAACATAAGCAAAAACAACCAGAGCTACAAAAACTATAAATGCAGTCGTACCTTTTGATAATTTCATTTTACTCTATCCTCTTTGGAATAAATAATCCCGAAAGTCCAAACCTTACAATCTCTATATCATTATCTTCTTCTTTAATTTTACTCTTTGTGATAGATTTTAGTTCAATATTATCAAAAGTAGGATCATCCTTCAAGGTGACCATATATTTAGCAATCAGATAATTATTATAAGTTGTGGCAGTAAAATCAAAAGTCTGATTAGCACTTAAAGAAAGATTGTCTATCCAAACTTCATTTAAAAGCGAAGCACTATACTCACCTAATATCCTGGACAAGCGAGACTGATTCATAATTAAGCCCTCGATCACCTGGACTCGTTCTTCAACTATTTGTTTGTCTTTCTCCAAATCCTTGACTTCTTTTATTATTGTTTCCAGGGCTGCTAATTCTGTTTTCATGGTTTTAAGTTGTTGTTCTTTATAATCTATCTGTAATTCCAAATAATAATATAAATATGCTGTCCCAAATGCTAAAAGCACAACAAAAAAAATAATTAAAACTCTTCTTATATTAAATTTTTCTTTTTCCTTATATTCAATTGGCAGAAGGTTAATGTTTGCCATTTTCAAATTTACCTTTCTCTCATTGCCAGCCCCATTACTGTGGCTAAGGTATTTTCTAATTTTTTTATTCTTTTTATATCAAATATTTTTTCGTCTATCTTTATACTCTCAAGGGGGTTTCCAATGATTACGGGTAATTCAAATTGCTCACTAAGTAAATCTTTAATATTATCTATATTAGCACAACCACCGGACAATATCATCTTGTTATATTTAACTTTTTGACTTTGCGTTTTGTAATAACTCAGTGACTTCCGTACTTCTTTAGTGATTTGATCTAATATTTTTAACATTATCTTTTCGCTTTCGTTTTTATTTTCTTCCTTTGCTTCCGGTCCTAATAATATTTTGGTTTCTCTTTTAATTTTTTCTGCTTCATCAAAAGAGATATTCAAAGATTTAGCAATGGCTTTGGTAATATCATTTCCTCCGATTAATATATCTCTGGTAAATTTTAAATTTCTTTTCCCGACTAAAGTAAGGTTGGCACTGCTTGCTCCGATGGATAGTATGATATCAATCATTGAAATTTCTTGCTCTTCTTCTTGTTTACCGCTAAGAGAATTTTCAAAAACTCTAATATTGGCGGCAGATGTTACATCTATTATCTTGGGGCGTATCCTGGCTTTCTTTAAGACTTCCATATAGGGTGTAATAATACTCTTGGGAGCTGCCACTAAAAGAACTTTCATCATCTTATTACCATCTTTTTCTAAAAATTCTTCTACTTTCTCAACATCAATAATGGACTCGTCTAAATCGTAGGGGACGTATTTAGGGACTTCCCACATTACTCCTGACAATAATTCCTTGTCTTCCATTAGGGGGAGATCAATCTCACGGACTATAATCTTCTGACCGGTTATGGCTATAATTGCCTTATTATCTCTTATTCCGCTATCTTTTATCAATTCAGTTAATACATCGGCAACTGCAATAGGATTTAAAATTTCGCCATTGGTTATACTGCCTGCAGGGGTAAGGGTAATTCCATAATTAACCAGCTCATAACCATCACTTACTTTGTGTAATTTTGCTACTTTAATTGAACGTGCACCAAAATCTATTGCAAACATTTCTACTCCTTATTTCCTTCCTGTCATTCCCGCGGAAGCGGGAATCCATCTTCACTATAATTGTTATGTCATTGCGAACTCGTCTTTGACGAGCGTGGCAATCTCATATTACTATATCACATCATCATAAATTTATCGTAATAATTTCTTTTTTTCTTTAATTCTTTCGATATACGATATACGACATGCGATATACTATTTATATATTCTCTATAACTTTTAAAAATCCTTCTTTTTAGGAAAAATATTTTAAAAATATTTAATATACCTCTTGCCAGGAGATTTTTTGCCAAACTGGAATTCCAGTACCCGGAACTACAATATCAGCTAAAGCAGTGCCATAATAAACATTAAAGGGGGATCCTCCGCCACCATTGAATACTCCTAATTCAGCATAAATAGCACCTTCCTGAATGTTAACGTTACCATTATTTGAAAAATTCGCCTCGGTCTGAATTATTCCCTCGCCGTGAACTTTACCTCCTATTGTTATATTTCCTTTAGCTACCAGAGCAAGAGGATGCGCTGCAATATCATTGCCCAAAGTAATATCTGCATTCCCTAAAACAGTGATAGTGCCGGTAGCAAAAATTGAGGCATTTGTTAAGGTCATATCAGTTTTAATAATTACATTTCCCTCAATAAAATGTATTCCGGTCAAATTAGTGCCCGTGACATCAAAGGTATAATCACCATTATAATAATGACCTCCATTTATTTCCTGCTCTGCCAAGGATTGAAAATAAGGCCAGGCAATAGCAGGATAGTTCTGGAGTGGCTGATTACCGTCACCGTATCCGCTGTTATTAGTACCAACAGCAGTAGCTATTCCATTCTCTAAATTAAAAACCGTACCATTAACATCTAAATTTCCATTAGAATGGATATTCCCATTAACCGATATACCACCATTAATAGTCATATTACTATTAGTAAAGACGGCGTGACTATAACTTAACCCCCCAGATGGCGCAACTCCCTTCTTT
>DASRME010000154.1:0-6179 GCA_035648095.1 Atribacterota bacterium
ACTGATGGGCTCCGGATTGGGTTCGGCTAGTGTGGCCAGCGGTGATTATGATATTACCACTGCCGACAAGAAAATGGTAGAAAAATATAAATTGGATCAGATTAGATTTGGAGATATTGTGACGATTAGTGACGCAGATAACAGTTATGGAAGGAGTTATAGAGAAGGGGCAGTTTCTATAGGGATAGTGGTTCATAGTGATTGTGTCATCGCCGGCCATGGTCCTGGGGTAGCCACCCTTCTAACTTCAATAACCAGTAAGATAAAATTTCATATAGATGCGGATGCCAACATCGCTAATTATCTAAACATTGGTACAAAAAGAAAATAATAATTTAAGTTAGAGCAATAATATACAAGGGGTTTGATTTATCAAACCCCTAATTAGTAGCCCCCTTAAAAATTACCATTCCAATTCATCCCTTAATAAAAGTTAAAAAAATCCCTCTAAAATATATTGACATACACAAAACTTTATGTTATTTTAACGTTAACGTTAACGGTAACGTTAACGGAGATAGGGGGTAATATGAAGTATATAACCTTAAAGATGGTAGCAGAAAAAGCAGAAGTCTCTGTAAATACAGCCTCAAGAGCCATTAATAATAGGCCGGATATTAATCTTGAAACCAAAAAACGGGTGCTCCAGATTGCCAAAGAATTAGGATATATTCGTAATGCAGCAGCCGTAGCCCTAAGAACCAAAAAGACTGGAACTATAGGCGTAGTAATAGCAGACAATAGAAACCCATTCTATGCTGAGGTTTTAAATGGCATGGAAGAAGCAGCGCGAGAAAAAAACTACCATATAATTCTTGCTAACACTCAAAGGGATTACAAGAAAGAAGAAGAAGCGATAAGCTTACTATTAGCAAAACGAGTAGATGGGTTACTTATTACCCCGGTTCAAGACAGAGATGACGATATAAAAAATCTTATTGATGCAAATATTCCTTTTGTGGTTGTGGGTAGAGATTTTGAAAATATTGAAGTAGATGCGATTTACAATGATGAAGTTAAAGGAGGATTTTTGGCAACAGAATATCTGATTAAAAAAGGACATAAAAGAATAGCCTTAATAGATGGATTTTTATATAAATCTCCTGCCAAAGAAAGATTAGAAGGATATAAAAAGGCATTAAATAAATATAGAATACCTTTGGATGATTCGCTTATAAGTGTGGGGGATATAAATATAGAAGATGGGCATGAAAGAACCAAACAGATGCTGGAAAAAAATTTAGGTTTTACCGCTATCTTCGCTTACAACGATATGATGGCTTTTGGGTCTATGCAGGCTATAAAAGAAAAAGGTTTAAGAATACCAGAAGATATCGGATTGGTCGGTTATGATGATATCCCCTTCAGCTCACTTATCAGCCCAGCGTTAACTACTATTAGGCTGAAGAAACAGGAATTAGGCATAGAAAGTGTTAAGCTGTTACTTTCTCATATAAACGGTAATCGGGAAAAACCCAAAAAAATAATGTTAGACGTAGAACTTCAAATAAGAGAAACATAAACTATAATGTTGATTGATTACTATACTTTTGAACAATAACTTGTCATTAATTTTTTAAGGAGAAGTAATTCGTGTTAAAAAAGGGACAATTTAAAAATGCAGTAAAGATGAGTAATATTGAAAAATATTTTGGGCATGTTGCTGCACTTAAAGGAATAAACTTTGAAGTAGGAAATAATGAGGTGGTGGGATTAATTGGAGATAATGGGGCTGGTAAATCAACATTAATTAAAATTATAACCGGCGTTTTCCCTCCCACTAATGGAGAAATATACATTCGAGATAAAAAAGTATCTCTTAGAAATTATAATGTTAAGCAAGCTTATAAGTTAGGAATTGAGGCAGTATTTCAAGATAAGTCGTTGGGAGAAAAACAGGATCTGTGGAGAAACTTTTTTATTGGCAGACAAATAACTAATCGTTTGGGATTTATTAAGGTTCGCAAAGAAAAAGAAATTGCCCAAAAGATTATGTTTGATATGATTGGTTTTCGAGGGGCGGGAATTACTGCAGAATCTAAAGTTAATAAGTTATCAGGGGGAGAGAGACAGGGAATTGCGATTGGTAGAGCAATGTATTTTGATGCAGAACTGATAATACTTGATGAGCCAACCTCAGCTTTATCACTTAAGGAAGTGAATAAAGTATTAAATTTTGTAAGAAAGATAAAAGAATCCGGAAGGGCTTGTATATATATTTCTCATATTTTACCAGATGTATATGAAATTTCAGATAAATTTATAATTTTAGATCGAGGGGAAGTAGTTGCCACTATTAAAAAAAGTGAGGTAACCTTAAAAGAGCTTAGTGAATTTATGCTTAAATATGCACATGCAAAATAAGGAGAACGTCAAATAATGAAATATTTAAAACAGTCTATTGCAAAATTAGTAAAAATTGAAGGTCTCACCATTATAGGAGTATTTATTGCTTTAATGATCCTTTTTATTATTTCTGCTCCCCGTGTATTTACGGGTTATAGGATTTATATGTCCTTTTTACAAACAGTTCCTCCACTTTTAATCTTGGCTCTAGGCCTTACTCTGGTTATTACAGCCGGAGAAATGGATTTAAGTTTTTCCGCAATAATTGCCTTTTCTGGTTTTATATTTTGTTACGTTTTTCGCACCTTCGGAACACCCTGGTTAGCTTTTATTCTCGCACTTTCTTCCGGTGCCTTGGTAGGTTTTATTAATGGGTGGATGGTTGCAAAAGTTGGGATTCCTTCTATAATGGCTACTTTAGCAGCCCAATTTTTTTGGAATGGTTTGACTATTCTTTTATCTGGTGGACTTTCCTGGAATATTAAGGAGATTAGACCATATTTCATTCATACTTTATTTGTAGGAAGAATTGGAGGTTTAGTGCCTGCTCAAAGTATATGGGGGATTGCTGTGGCAGTATTTTTGTGGTTTATTCTCAATAGACATACTTTTGGTGAACAAATTATGTTTATTGGTGACAATGAAGAAGTAGCCAAAGTTATGGGAGTAAATGTTATTGCCACTAAAATAAGACTCTTTATATTTATGGGAATAATATCTGCTTTCGCTGGAGTTTTATTAACGTTAGAAATGATAAATTTTTGGACAACTCAAGGCGCAGGACTTCTTTTACCGACTATAGCAGCAGTCTTTATCGGTGGGACCTCTATCGCCGGAGGATATGGAACGATTATAGGAACTTTTTTTGGTGCTTATATTGTAGGTTCCTTGGAAGCAGGAGTAGTTGCCAGCGGAATTGGGGGATACTGGACACGTTTAGTTACTGGTCTGGTAATGGCTGCTTCTGTTAGTTTAAATATTATATTAAGCAAAGAAAAAGGGGAAGGACTAAAAGAAAGAATAAAAGAATCTATTTTTATTAAAAAAGGAGGCGAATGAAGTTCTTTATTGAAGAGAGAAAATCTAAAAAAATACCTGAAAAAAGGAGGTGAGCAAATAGAAAAAATTATAGTTTTTTAACCAAAGAAAGCTTAGTATAAAATAGAATTAAAGAAAATACGATTTTTTCTGTTTATATTAAACCTATAGGCTTTCTAAAAATTTTAAAATATTAAAAAAATAGGAGAAAAGTAAAAATGAAAAAGTTTCTAATAATTATAATGATGTCTTTAATTGTGTGTGGTTTATTGGCCAGTACAAGTTTAATTGCTGGTGCCGCAGGAGATGAAGAACTATTAGGTTCAGGAATGGTAATTTACATGCAAATGGGTGGTACAGAAGGCGATTCCTCCACACTTGCTCGTACAAATGGGGCAAGAGCTGCGGCTGCGCATTTAGGAGTAAAAGTTATTGAACAATATTCAGAATGGCAACCAGAAAAAATGATTAACCAATTTAAAGAGGCTCTCGCTGCTTCACCTGATGGAATTGTTATTATGGGACATCCCGGAGAAGGCGCATTTGAAGCACTGGTTGAAGAAGCGGTAGGTAGAGGGATTATAGTAACCAGTGGAAATAATCCTCTTCCTAACTTGCAGATGAAGTATCAAGATAAAGGATTTGGCTATGCAGGGGCGGATCTTCATGCTGGAGGATATCTGACTGGTCAAGCTATGATAAAACAAGGGCTTAAATCCGGAGATAAAGCTTTGGTCTATGGACTTTTCTCACAAGAAGGTAGAAGAAAAAGCCCTATGGGAATAGTTGATGCCCTTGAAGAGGCTGGATTAGTTGTAGAACAGCTCGATATTTCTCCTGATGTAGATTCAGAAGGTTCTCTTTGTATTCCGATTCTTACTGCCTACATAGAAAGGAACCCTGATCTAAAAGCAATTGGTACCCAACACGGCAATATAACCGCAAATTTAATGAAAGTGTTGGAAGCAGCAGGGAAAAAACCAGGTGAAATAATTACTGGAGGAATAGATCTTTCTCCGGCAACTATTGAAGGTATTGAAAAAGGGTATGTAAGTGCATCATTCGATCAGATGCTTTACCTACAAGGGTTTTTACCAGTTTTGCAAGTAGTATTAACAAAAAAATATAATATTCCTGGTCTTGGTATTAATACAGGAGTAGGGATTGCTACCCCAGAAAATATCGGGGAATTAAAAGCATTAATAGAGCAAGGAATTAGGTAATATATTTTTTCGATTAGGGAGGAAAGAGTGAATAACTCTTTTCCTCCCTATGTTAAAGTTCAAAGGGGAAAATATTTTCTTTGAATTAGATTAACTGAGGTGAATTTGTGGATATACATAAAAAAAGAATTAAAAAAGAAGATGGCCGTTATTTGATTTATTATACCTTTACTGAAGAGAAAAAGGAGAGCAAGAAGGATGTTAGAACTAAGATGGAATCCCATCCTGAAGCAATGGGTAATCATAGCCACTCATCGACAGAACAGGACCTATAAGCCTCCGAAGGACTTTTGTCCCCTCTGTCCTAAAAAAAAGGGAGGCTTGTCTACGGAAGTACCGGCCGAAGATTATGATATAGCAGTTTTTGAAAACAAATTTCCTTCTTTGCAGCAAGACTTACCAGAAGCAACCGAGGAATGCTCTAAATTTTTTAAACATGGTAAAGCGCAGGGAATTTGTGAGGTAGTTTTATTTACTTCTGACCATGATGGGATTATGTCAGAGAAACCTTTAAGCCGATATATTAAGCTGGTAAAGGTATGGAGAGACCGCTATCGGGAGTTAGGCGATAAAGGTTATATCGATTATGTCTTTATCTTTGAAAACAAAGGCGAAGAAGTAGGAGTGACTCTTCATCATCCTCATGGCCAGATATATGCCTATCCTTTTATTCCACCGATTATCGAACAGGAGTTGAATTCCAGTA
This sequence comes from Atribacterota bacterium, assembly GCA_035648095.1. Taxonomy (GTDB): domain Bacteria; phylum Atribacterota; class Phoenicimicrobiia; order Phoenicimicrobiales; family Phoenicimicrobiaceae; genus Sediminicultor. Next base: position 5,314 of record DASRME010000154.1, read on the forward strand.
AAGAATATTTAGAAAAAGAAGGGAAATGTCTTTTCTGTAAAAATTTAGAAGAAGAAAAAGAAGATGGCAGGCGAATTATTATGAGCAATGATTCTTTTACTGCACTAATTCCTTTTTCTGCTTCCTATACTTATGAGGTCCATATTTATGCTAATAAACACCTTCCTTCTTTTAATGATTTTTCCGAAAAGGAAGAAATTGATCTAGCGGCAATTTTAAAAACCTTATTAATGAAATACGATAGCCTTTTTGGATTTGTCTTTCCATACATTATGGCCATTCATCAACAGCCAACCAATGGGACAGGTAGAGAATATTCCCATTTTCATATTGAATTTTATCCTCCTTATCGTACAAAAGACAAACTTAAATATTTAGCCGGGAGTGAAATAGGGGCTGGTACTTTTATTAATAATTGCTTACCTGAAGAAAAGGCTCAAGAACTAAGGGATACACCACCTAAAGGAATAGTTTGCTATTAAAGGTTTCCGAATTAAAACAAAATTGATTGAAAGATTATTTATAAAAATAATTGGATATAAAATAAGATGAAAAGAGGATTTCAATGCAAGATTTGAAAAAACTTTGGAAGATATTTAACCAAAAATTTACAGATAGTGGTTTAATTAAAGGAGCCTTTTCTGCCCCCGGGAGAGTTAATCTAATTGGTGAACATACTGACTATAATGAGGGGTTTGTTCTTCCTATGGCTATTGGAAAAAAGATAATCATGCTGGGACAATTAAGAAACGATCGACTGGTTCAAGTTTTTGATCTCAGTTATAAAGTTGGAGATAAATTTTCTTTAGATAATTTATCTCCAACTAAAAAAGATTCCTGGGCCAACTACTTGATGGGTGTGGTGG
>DASRME010000155.1:0-2812 GCA_035648095.1 Atribacterota bacterium
GAGATAGAGTATGCTAATTATTTGGATAATCCGGAAAAAGGGAAAGGTTTTGCCGGAACTTTACTTTGGGAATTTGGTAATAAAATAGCGAAAATAATAGAAAGAGAAAATGATTTAGAAATTATAATGAAAGTTCAAATCCTTGGGACATCATGGACTTATTTTGGTGATATTATGAAAAAATTGTTACTCGAAAAGGAAGAAAAATAGGTTAGACTTAAAAATATTATATATTTAATGAAAAAACAAAATTGAAATAATAAAAAATATTCTTTATAAGCTATCCAATTACTACGTAGCTTTGGGATAAAAATTCATATAGATTATTACAATATAAAGGGAGATGTACAAAATAACTAATCAAAAAAATAAAAATAATTTTATAAAATATTTTATCATTTTAAGTATTATTATGCTATTTGGAGCAATAGTTGAGTGGCCCTATGGTTATTACGCACTTTTGAGATGGATAACTTGTATAACATCTATTTTGGTAGCTTTTCAAGTATTTGAGAAAAATATCGATTGGGCAAAAGTAGTTTTTATAGTTATTGCTATACTTTTTAATCCCTTAGCTCCCATTTATTTATCTCGAAGCACCTGGATCCCTTTGGATATTATAACCGCAATCTTTTTTATATTTGCAATAAGAATAATATAAATGTGTTTTCGAAAAATACAAACGGCACAATTTAAAAAATTGAGAAAAGCAAAGAAGAAAATATAGCTTAATTAGAAGAGGGGTAGAAGCGACATAATAAATAATATTTGTTACCAAACATAATATAGGGAATCAATTAAGAAGAAGGAGATTTTTGAATGCTTCGATATCAAAATAATGCATTTAGGATTTTAGGCCTTAGGTCGAATGTCTCTATGCATGAAATAATGAAACGGGTAAATGAAATTAAGGTAAAAATTTCTCTTGGTATGGAAATTGTATATGAATATGATTTCCCATGGATGGGAAAATTAGATAGGAATGAACATAGTGTGATTAACGCTTTACAGCGCCTAGAAAACCCCATTTCACGATTAAGAGAGGAGATATTTTGGTTTTGGTCAGAAACTGATTATGATACTCAGGCTATAAAATACCTCATACAAAATAATCGCAAGAGTGCACGCGATGCATGGAGAGCTTTAATAACCGAAGAGAATCTTACTAAAGAATCATTATCTGCTTTAATAAATCAGATTATATTAGTACACAGCAGCATTATTGGTGAAGAGTTTGAAGGAGAGGAAAAAAATCAAAAGAAAAAGAGCATTACTCTAAGCGAAAGACACTGGGAAAATTGGAAATTTGTAATTCGCCAATCTACTTTGCTTGATTCAAACGAACTATTTCGGGGAATGGTAAAAAATAAAGCTGAAAAAATTGACGATCCAAGGTTATCCACTATTAAAGCTGATGAGATTTGTGATAACTTTCTACAAGATATTGTTGAACCCAATTTTGCACTTATGTCTGATGCTCTGATTTCAAAAGATTATGAAAGGGTAAAAAAACATTCAAGTTTGTTATCTGAAGACTGGATTCCTAATGATTCGTCACTCCCTTTAGAGATATTAAGAAAAGGTTTTAATAGAGTATTTTCGTCTCAGACGGATTTATTAAACAGACATGCTCAGAATGCGGCAAAAGAACTTAAAAGAGTCGGAAAAGGAGAAAAGGATGCGGATAATACAATAATAAAGATTTATTCAAAGCTTATTGATAATGTTACAGAAATAATCTATGAAGGAAGCATAGTTGATCCAAACTCTATTTCTGATTTTGCATTAGCAAAAAATGAATTAGCAGAAGTTATAAGAAATTGTGCAATAGCTTTAAATAATATTTTAATAGCAAATACTAACTTTTCACAAGAAGAAAAAGAAAATAAAGTGTACAAAGTTAATCAGGCATATGAAATGATAAGGAAAGCGCTTGAATATGCGGCTACAACCTACGCTAAACAAAAGTATGAAAAAGATGAAGAGTTGCTAAAAAATAATCTAGCAATGGCACGTGCGTATACCAAATATCATAAACAGTTATCCTCAAAAGCTAAAAGGAAATCTATTTTCGCTTTTCTTTTTTGGGGAGCTATTATCTTTTATTTTTTCATTTTTCCTATGCTTAATAATTATAATTCATCAAGCAATAAAACTACAACAAGTACAACACCATACAGTAGCAGTAAACCTTCAACTAGCACGTCGTCATCTAGTAGTAATACAGCTTACATCAAGTTACAAAATGATCTTAGTCAATTAAAAATCAAAATAGATAATTTAGCAGAGACAATCAAGAAAAAAAAGACAAAAATATTAGAATTTGAGGCAATATTAACAGCAGAAGGTAGCAAGATAGAAGCTCTAGAATCCGAGTTAAAAAAGTTAGATTTACAAATAGAAGGCACTTCGGTCGGTAAAGATAAATTGATAGATGAATACAATCAAAAAATCGAGCAATATGATAATCTTGTTAATTCTTATAATAAAGTTTATTTGGAGTATGATAAATTATTTGATGAATGCGAAAAAGACATAATAACATATAAAAGTTTAGTAGAATCTTATAATGCCGGCATTATTCCTCAGATGATTCAAAGCCAGTTATCTGAAGAGGAAGTTAGTGGTAAAATTTATGTCGTAGAAGTGGGTGATTCTTTAGGGAAAATTGCCCAAAAATTTGGGACAACTACCGAAAAGATTGTTGCCCGTAATAAATTAGTCAACCCAAGCCTGATTAGACCAGGTCAGAAGCTAATCATACCCACAGAATAGCCATTATATGCTAAAGAAAGATAAGAGGAAGTTAATA
>DASRME010000156.1:0-3115 GCA_035648095.1 Atribacterota bacterium
ACCCGAGTAAGATTATCTAACAATATGGAGGTTACTGCTTATATTCCCGGAATAGGGCATAATCTTCAAGAGCATTCTATTGTGCTCTTAAGAGGTGGAAGGGTAAAAGATTTACCAGGAGTTAGATACCATATTGTCAGAGGAATTATGGATACTACTGGAGTAGAGAATAGAATGCAGGGACGTTCAAGGTATGGCACAAAAAAACCTAAAAAGACAACTAAGTAGTAAACATTTAGTTATCTTGTTATTTGGTTGCCTATTTTGTTAGTTACTCAAATCAATTCATTAGATAGCCCGTTAACTGATTACTTAATTAATTAAACAATAACTTTAAAAAAGATAGAGGTGGTAAACAATGTCAAGAAGGAGAAAAGCAGTAAAGAGAATAAAGCTACCAGATCCTGTATACCATGATAAAAATATAACACTTTTTATAAATAAGCTGATGCATAATGGTAAAAAAAGCATAGCAGAAGCAATTTTTTATCAGGCTTTAGATATAGCTGCTAAAAAGACGAAAAAGGAGCCCTTGGAAGTATTTAATCAAGCCTTACAGAATGTTATGCCGGTATTGGAAGTGAAGTCAAGGAGGGTTGGAGGAGCCAGCTATCAGGTCCCGATTGAAGTAAGTCCGGATAGAAGAATAACTTTAGGGATGAGATGGATAATCGACTTTGCCAGGAAAAAAACAGGTAAACCGATGCATGAAAAATTATCCTTAGAGTTAACTGATGCGGCAAATGGTGTTGGAACCGCTGTTAAAAAGAAAGAAGATACTCATAAGATGGCTGAAGCAAATAAAGCATTTGCTCATTACAGATTTTAAATAAAAGTAATAAATTAAACTTTTAAGTAATATAAAAATTAAAAAAATAAGAAGAGATTTTTTAAATTATGTCTACGAATTTATCTTTGGATAAAATAAGAAATATTGGTATAATGGCCCATATTGACGCTGGTAAGACTACCGTTACCGAGAGGATACTTTACTATACCGGAAAAGTTCACAAGATGGGTGAGGTCCATGAGGGGTCTGCAACTATGGATTGGATGCCTCAAGAAAAAGAGAGAGGCATTACTATAACTTCTGCGGCAACTACTCTTTATTGGAAATATAATCGTATTAATATTATTGATACGCCTGGACACGTAGATTTTACTATGGAAGTTGAACGCTGTTTAAGGGTACTTGATGGTGCTGTTGCAGTATTCTGTGCAGTAGGGGGTGTTGAACCCCAAACAGAAACCGTTTGGCATCAGGCAGAAAGATATGGTATTCCCCGTATTGCCTTTATTAATAAAATGGATAGATCAGGAGCAGATTTTTATCATGTTATAAAAATGATTCAAGATAAGCTGGCGGCCAATCCAATTATTGTTCAACTGCCCTGGGGAAGTGAAGAAAATTTTAAAGGCATTATCGATTTAATAAAAATGAAAGCGTATTCTTATACTATAGATAATTTAGGAGTAAATTATGAAGAAGTATCTATATCAAAAGATATGCTGGAATTAGCCAATGAGTATCATAATAAAATGCTAGAAAGCTTAGCAGAACTTGATGAAAAAATTATGGATAAATTTCTTAAAAGTGAAGAAATTACCACCAATGAAATAAAATCTGCAATTCGCAGGTTAACTATTAAAAATGAAGTAGTTCCGGTTTTATGTGGCTCAGCTTTAAAAAATAAAGGCGTTCAGTTGCTTTTAGATGCAATAGTTGATTATCTGCCTTCTCCTTTAGATGTTCCACCGGTCAAAGGCATAGAACCTCTAACCGAGAAGGGAATATTTAGAGCTGCCGAAGATAAAGAACCATTATCTTCTTTGGTTTTTAAGATTATGACTGATCCTTATATAGGAAAATTAAGTTTTGTCAGGGTTTATTCGGGTATATTGAAATCCGGTACTTATGTTTATAATCCAGCTAAAGAATTTAAAGAAAGAATAAATAGGTTGGTTCTAATTCACGCTGATCACAAGACGGATGTTACGGAGATACCTGCGGGAAGTTTAGGGGCAATAATAGGTTTAAAAAAGTCTACTACCGGAGATACTTTATGTGATATAAAAAATCCTATAATTTTAGAATTAATGAAATTTCCTGAACCGGTAATTTCTATCGCTATAGAGCCAAAAAGTAAAGCAGAGCAAAATAAAATGGCCTTAGCTTTGGATAAGTTATCAGAAGAAGATCCGACTTTCAGAAGAACACATAATATAGAAACTGGTCAAACTATTATCTCAGGTATGGGGGAACTACATCTAGAAATAATTGTAGATCGCCTACTCCGTGAATTTAAAGTAGAAGGAAATATAGGAAAACCACAAGTGGCTTATAAAGAAACAGTTGAAAAAGTTGCTCAAGCGAGAGGAAGATTTATTAGGCAGTCAGGGGGTAGAGGACAATATGGAGATGTGACCTTAGAGATAGAGCCTCACAAAGAAGATAATTTTAAATTTGTTAATCGAATAGTTGGGGGAGTAATTCCCAAAGAATATATCCCCTCAATAGAAAAGGGTATAACCGAAGCCATGCTAAGTGGCGTATTGGGTAATTATCAGGTTACTAATATAAAAGTAACTTTATTGGATGGTTCTTATCATCCAGTGGATTCATCGGAGATTGCTTTTAAGATAGCAGCTTCCATGGCTTTTCAAGAATGTATGAAAAAAGCCAAACCAATACTTTTAGAACCGATAATGGAAGTAGAAATTGTAACTCCAGAAGAATATTTAGGCAGCCTGGTGAGTGATGTGAGCTCACGGAGGGCAAAAATAGAAGGCATAGAAACAAAAGCTAAATCGAAAATCATTACTGCTTATGTACCTTTGATAGAGATGTTTGGGTATGCTACCAGCTTAAGGTCAATTTCACAAGGAAGAGCAACCTTTACTATGCAGTTTTTATATTATGAGAAAGTTCCGGATAATATTACACAAGAAATACTAATATAATTTTAAAATACTAAAAATAGTATAAAATATTTAAGGAGGAAAAATCAAATGGCAAAAGAAAAATTTGTAAGAACTAAACCCCATGTTAATGTGGGTACTATCGGTCATGTAGACCATGGTAAAACCACCTTAACCTCAGCAATCACTAAATATC
>DASRME010000157.1:0-14823 GCA_035648095.1 Atribacterota bacterium
CTTTACACCCTTATACCGAAGCTTTATTTTCAGTTATCCCCAAACTTGATCCCCAAAAAAGAACTAAGAAAATTATTCTCAAAGGAGAAATCCCCAGCCCGGTAGATCCTCCCCTGGGTTGCCGGTTTCATACTAGGTGTAGATATGCTAAACCAATTTGCAGTCAGGAAGAACCTATTATGGAAGAAAAATCTTCGAATCACTTTGTGGCCTGCCACTTGGTATAAAAGATACACATGATTTGGCTATTGTCTATACTCTTGGTGTTTGCCGACCCATGTTCCTATGATGGAAGGAGAGCATATTAGAGATTGGAAAATTAATTATAATTTAAGATTTAGAACACTTAAGATAAAAGGACTGGAAAACAGTGTATTGCTTAAAGTAAGAAATTTAAAAAATATTTTAAAAGGAGAAATAAAAATGAAGATATTCATTTCAGTAGATATGGAAGGAATTACCGGGGTTGTTCATTCTGACCAGGTTCGTCCAGAGAAAGAGGAATATAAACAGGCTCGGGAACTAATGGTAGGGGATGTCAATGCAGCCATTGAAGGGGCATTGGAGGCTGGGGCAGAAGAAATTATTGTGAATGATTCACATAATAAGATGACGAATATCATCCTTTCTCAACTTAACCCTATAGCTCGATTAATTTCAGGAGATGACAAACCCTTATGTATGATGCAGGGTGTAGAAGGATGCGACGGAACGCTTCTTATAGGTTATCATGCTAAGATTGGTACACTACACGCCGTATTAGATCATACATATTATGGTTCTATGGTGAACTGTGTAAGGTTAAATGGGATCGAAGTTGGGGAGCCAGAAATCAATACGGTTATTGCAGGGCATTTTAATGTTCCTGTTATCTTTTTAAGTGGCGATGAAACCGTTTGTCGCGACGCTAAAGCATTCATAGGAGAACATCTTGAAACTGCAATAGTTAAAAAAGCTTTCGGACGAGCGGGGGCGGAGTGCCTTCATCCGGAAAAATCCCATCAGTTGATTAAAGACGGAGTTAAAAAAGCTATTAGTAGACTTTCAAGTGTGAAACCTTTTCATATAAATCTCCCAGTTACATTTGAGGTAAAGTTTTTTACTACGCAGATGGCTGACCAGGCTTCTATTTATCCCTTTGCAGAACGGGTGAATGGGCGGACTGTTAAGGTGCAGGGGAAAACAGTTTTAGAAGGTTATCAGGCCTTTATGAGTATTTTGGGACTTGCTCGGATTCTCTGATTTTATTATGCTGAAATTACTCAGGGTTGTTCCTCTTCCCTTGGGAGGATATTAATAAGATTTAAGGCTTTTGCCGGGATATAAACCGGAAAAAATATTTTTTATTTTTAGGAGAAAAACATGTCATATGATTCCAAAAATGAAAATTGTAAAAAAATTGTTGAGGAAGATAACAAGGTAATTGCTCCGTTTTCCCGTGTACCTTACTATCCTTTAGCAATTAAAAGAGGATATGGTTCAATTGTTGAAGATATGGATGGAAATAAATTTATTGATTTCTTATCTAGTGCCGGCGCTTTAAATACCGGTCATTGTCATCCAAAAGTTGTAGATGCTATTAAAGAACAAGCAGAACAATGTATATTATATACTCCGGCATATATGTATCATAAACCTTTAGTTGATCTTGCTCAGAAATTAATAGAAATTACACCCGGTAAATTTCCCAAGAGAGTTGCTTTTGGTCTTTCTGGTTCTGATGCTAATGATGGAGCTATTAAATTAGCTCGAGCTTATACCGGAAGATCTAAAATTATCTCTTTTATTCGTTCTTACCATGGCTCTACATATGGTGCCATTACTCTTTCCGGAGTAAGTCTTAATATGGTAAGGAAAATCGGGCCTTTGCTTCCCGAAATCTATCATATGCCCTTTCCTGATACTTACCGAAATCCCTTAGGGGGAGCATCGGAAGATGCCGGCAAAAATTGTATTGATTATCTAAAATATGCCTTTGCAAATTACCTTCCTCCAGATGAAGTAGCTGCAGTTATTATTGAACCAATTCAAGGAGATGCAGGGATAGTAGTACCACCTTTAGATTATATGCAAGGATTATATAAACTCTGTAAGGAGAATGGAATTCTTTTTGTATCTGAAGAAGTCCAACAGGGGATGGGTAGAACAGGAAATTGGTTTGGGATAGAGCATTTTAATATCGAGCCAGACCTTATAATAATTGCAAAAGCTTTAGCCTCAGGGATGCCTTTATCGGCTTTAATCGGAAGAAAAGAGATTATGGAATCTTTAAATGCTCCTCATCTATTTGCCACGGCAGGAAACCCTGTATGCTGCGCGGCTGCTTTAGCTACTATTAAGGTTATTGAAGAAGAAAAGTTAATGGAAAATGCCAAAAAATTAAATAAAATTGCCTTTAAACGTTTTACTTCTCTGAAAAAACCATTTTCCTTTATCGGAGAGGTAAGAGGATTAGGATTATCTATAGGAATAGATTTAGTTAAAGACCCGATAACTAAAGAAAGAAATAAGGAAGCAGCAGCAAAGATTTGTTATCGAGCCTGGGAGAAAGGATTATTGCTATCTTTCTTTAGTAATTCAGTATTAAGGATTCAACCCCCTCTTGTAATAACGGAAGAAGAGTTCAATAAAGGGATTGATATAATTGAAGAATGTATGGTCGATTTGGAAAAAGGATTAATAAGTGATGATATTTTAAAAGTCACTAAGGGTTGGTAAAAATTTTTATAATTCTAAATAAAAATAGTTATGGTTATGTAGCTACTGCTTAAAAAATATTGAAAACGTAGAAGAACAATGATCAGAAACAGAGGGGGGAAGGGAGAGGAGCCATGCGATTACCGGGAACAGAGATTTAGCCCTACGATAAAAAGTATCTAATTTAGCCCGCCTTTATATTTTTAACTAGCTAAAAGCTTTTTTAGCCTGGTTAAAAATATAATGCTTTTTTTGCTATACATAACAAAGCTTTATCGGATAAGATATGCGTGAGATTATTTCTTGTAGAATGTCCGATAGAGTCTTGTTATGTATGTGGAGGCTTTCAATTAAACTTCTTAGCAAAAAAAGCTCCTGGCGGGCGGTCGTGGCAAAGTAGATTAGTCGGAGTGGTTTAGATAAGTTAAGGTAGCTGGGGTAGAGTAAAAGCGAGGGAACATATCCGGAGAATAGATTATTAATGGTGATTAAAATAATCAAAATGATGATATATTTTAAAAGACTCAAATAAAAGACTCAAATATCCCGTTGCCTCACATAAAAATATAAAGGAAAGCTGATAGTTTGCAATAAGTTGTTTTGCGTTGTATACTTTATTAACCCGAAGGGCAGAATACCACGGGCTTGCCCGTGGATATCTACATATGGATATCAATATCGAGAGGTGATGCCATGCTTAAAACAGAGTAGAAACGATTTTATGCTAAAAAAAGGGGGGGTGTAAGGAAGAGAATTTATTTTCTTGTTCTGTTGTGATTGATGTGAATACATTGTTATTCAAATTAATTCACTTATAAATGAGATAAAAATTATATATAAGGAGGATAAAATGAAAAAATTAACACCTATTATCGTTATTTTGTTTTTAGTTTTAGGATTGTTTATGACTACTCTTATCAGTGGAGTTGCTGCAGGAAAAGACAGTATAAATGTTGCAGTAGCTGCACCTCCACGAACCATGAATCCTCATGGAGCAGATGCCGATAGTAACATGTCTGTGATGGGCAATATATTTGAAGGTCTTTTATATAGAGATGCTGCAGGGAAACTTGGCCCTGGATTAGCAACTTCTTGGGAGAGAATAGATGATGTAACCTGGCGATTTACCTTGAGAAAAGGAGTGAAGTTTCACAATGGTAATGATTTTAACTGGGAGGATGTCAAATTTAGTTTGTTGAGACTTAAAGAACCCTATCCAGTATCAGAATATTTAGCCTTCGGAGGAATAATAAAATCAGTTGAAACAGTTAATGGCGATCCATGGACCATAGATGTAAAGACAACAATACCAGTTCCTTTCTTTGCGCAAAACCTGCATCAAATCTTTATTATGGATAAAGAATCTACTGAGACCCGTTCTATTGGAGAGATAGGACAAAACCCAATAGGGACTGGTCCTTACAAATTTGTTGAATGGGTAAAAGGCTCTTACCTTAAATTAACTGCAAATGAAAATTATTGGGGTGAAGTGCCTTCGATTAAGAATGCCGAAATTACTCCGATTACAGAACCATCTACCCGTTTAGCTGCTATTGCCACCGGTCAAGTAGATATTCTGCAAGGTATACCTGTCCAACTTTTTGAAACCGTTGCCAATAACACTAATCTAGAAGTAATTACCCGTCCTGCAAGAAGAGCCATGTACTTAGGCCTTAGAAACGAACCGGGCTTTCCAGCCAGTGATATTAGAGTAAGAAAAGCAATATACCTGGCAATTAATGAAGATGAAATAATTGAAAAGATAATGTTTGGACATGCAACTCTAGCTGCTCAGATACCAGATCCCCCAACCGTTGGTTTTGATCCTTCACTTAAGCGTCTCTCTTACGATCCAGAAAAGGCGAAATCATTACTTGCTGAGGCAGGATATCCAGATGGCTTTAAGATAAAACTTACTGGTACTAATGACAGATATGTTCAGGATGCACAGATTTGTGAAGCAATAGCAAAACAACTTGCAAAAGTCGGGATTGAAGTTGAACTTGATGTAAAACCAAAAGCTATATTCTTCCCTGAAAGAAATGAACATAAATTAGATTTCTACTTTATTGGATGGTTTGATGGATCTTATGATTTTGGCCGTAGTTTTACCCAATTACTACTTAGCGTTAATGTAGAGAAAGGTTATGGAGGGTCGAATGGTGCTAATTATAGTGATCCAACTCTGGATAAGCTTTTTGAAGAATCATCTGAAATAGTCGACCCAGCATTAAGAGCAGAAAAACTAAAGCTACTAAATAGAACTGCTATGGAAGAAAAGATAGCAGTTATTCCCCTCCACTATCAGGAAGATTCATATGCTGTTTATAAAGGGCGAGGAATAGAGTTTACACCTCGAGCAGATACCTGGATCCTTTTCAGAGAAATTTCAATTAAGAAATAGGGAGGCAAAGTAATGGTTGAGGCTAATAACTTTTAATTTATATTAGCTAATTTTAGTCTCAACCATCTTTTATTTCATTATGTATAAACTCGTTATTACAAGGTTAATGCAAGGAGTTGTAGTCCTTCTTGTTGTTTCGTTTGTGTGTTTTGGTCTTTTTCAGTTTTTTGGAGACCCTGTGATTACTTTAGCAGGTCGCTATGCTACACAAGCGCAGCAGGAAGAAGTTAGGAGTGAAATGGGTTTGGACAGACCTTTTTATATTCAATATTTTGTTTTTTTGAAGAATGCTCTCCATGGCGATTTCGGATTATCTTATGTTACTCAAACTCCTGTTCTTGGACTTATCTTGGAAAGGTTACCAGCAAGTCTTGAACTGTCTATTAGTGCCATGCTCATAGCTCTTATATTCGGAATTGGTCTCGGGGTATTAGTATCATTAAATCCTCGATACTTTATAAATAGGCTTATTATGGCCGGATCACTTTTTGGAATTTCACTTCCTTCATTTTTAATTGGAGTATTACTTATTATGATTTTTTCAGTTAAATTGGGATTCTTGCCTACCTTTGGGCGGGGTGAAGTAATAAAAATAGCAGGAAACTGGAGAACTGGGTTTTTTACAATAGATGGACTTCGGCATCTAATTCTCCCAGCTTTTACCTTAAGCGTGTACCAACTGGCAGTACTTCTCCGATTAACTAGAGGAGGAATGTTAGAAGTACTAAGAGAAGATTATATAAGAACAGCTTGGGCAAAAGGCTTACCTCCAAGAATTATAATATTTAAACATGCATTGAGAAATGCGCTTATACCGGTAGTGACAATGGTAGGTCTGCAATTTGGGAGATTAATAGCCTTTTCGATAGTAACAGAGAGTATATTCCAATGGCCTGGGGCAGGAAATTTATTACTAACCGCAATGTACGAAACAGATCATCCGGTTATAGTTGCCTATATAATGATTACTTCTATTTTTATTCTCTGTGTAAACCTTGTTGTGGACATTTTATATGGATTCATTAATCCCAAAATAAGATATGAATAGGATATAAATTATGATTAGAATTTTTAAATCAAAAAGATTTTATCATTATATTAAAGATATATCAGCAGTAACAGGTTCTTTAATCCTTATAATTATGTTAATTGGGGCTATTTTTGCTCCTATAATTGCCCCGCAAAACCCATATGATATGAAAGGTCTTTATTTAGAGGATTCTCTAAAACCACCTATTTGGATGGAAGGCGGGGAAGCTCCCTTTATCTTAGGCACCGATAATCAAGGAAGGGATATATTAAGTACCATACTTTATGGTTGCCGAACATCATTCACTGTTGGTTTTAGTGTGGTTATTATCGCTGGAATAATAGGTGTGACCATTGGTCTTTTGGCAGGGTTTTATAGAGGTCTATTAGATGCTGTAACAATGAGATTAGCAGATGCTATGTTTTCCTTTTCTACTACGTTGATAGCTATGCTACTTTTAGGAGTTCTAAAAAACCACGGTGTTAGCACAGTGATATTTGCTATAATTATTACTGATTGGGTAAGATATGCAAGGACAATGAGAGGATCCGTTCTTGAGGTAAAAGAAGAGGATTACATTAATGCCGCAAGAGCGATTGGAGCAAATGATTTAAGGATTATGTTTAAACATATTCTTTCTAATGCAATATCGCCTATATTGGTAATTGCTGCTGTCGGTTTTGGGGCTGCAGTTATACTGGAGGCTACATTAAGTTTTCTTGGAGTAGGAGTTCCGATAAATGAGCCGTCTCTTGGAATGATGATATCTATAGGGAAAAATTATGTCTATGCTGGGAAGTGGTGGCTCGTTGTTTTTCCTGGGATAGCATTGGTATTGATAGTATTTGGTGTAAATTTATTGGCAGATTGGTTAAGGGAAGAAATTAATCCTAAAATCATGAAAGGTAAAGTGAGCGAATAAAAGGTAGAATTTATTCATTTTTGCTTAGGAAAGTTTGAAATAATTGTTGAGAATAGAGTTGAAAAATATGTGGAGGTTGAAATGAGTTTTATATTAATAAAAAGTGGTGAAATATATTCGCCTGAATATGATGGAAATAAAGATATACTTATTGCAAATAACAAAATATTTTTGATTGAGCAAAATATTACAGAGTCAGCTGCAAATTCATTAGATAAAAATATAAAAATAATTGATGCTTCAAAGTGTATAGTTATTCCTGGTTTTATAGATCAGCATGTCCACATTAATGGTGCTGGGGGAGAAGGCGGTCCCGAATATCGGACATCGCCAATCGAATTGAGTGAACTTATTAAAGCAGGAATAACCTCAGTAATAGGATTGTTAGGCACAGATGGTTTTGCGAGATCATTGAAAGCTCTTTTAATGAAAGCGAAAGGATTGGAAAATGAAGGTATAAGTACATGGATGTATACCGGAGCTTATCAATATCCTTCACCAATAATTACTGGAGATATATTATCTGATATAATGTTGATAGATAAAGTAATTGGAGTGAAAATTGCCTTATCAGATCATAGATCTTCCCACCCTACAATAGATGAATTAAAAAAGGTGACATCTGAAGCAAGGGTTGGTGGGATGTTAGCAAAGAAAGTGGGCATTGTTCATATTCATATGGGAAGCGAAAAGATAGGATTAAATCCACTATTTGAGATTATAAAAAACACTGAAATACCAATAGAGCAATTTGCGCCAACCCATTTAAATAGAAATGAAGATTTGTTTAAAAGTGCTATAGAGTTTGGCAAAATGGGTGGGTATGTAGATTTAACTACCGTAGTTCCGGTAGAGGATAAATCAAGTGGAACAATAAAATCAAGTAAAGCCGTTAAAAGATTGACTGAAAACGGAGTTTCTATAGAAAGAATTACCATGAGTACTGATGGGAACGGTAGTATGCCCAAATTTAATGAAAAGAAAGAAATTACTGGTATGGCTGTTGCTTCAGTCTCTTCTTTATACAAAGAATTTATAGATATAATAAAAAAAGAAAAAATGTCTGTAGAGGATGCAATTAGAATAACTTCTACAAACATTGCTAAACATCTAAAATTAGACCAAAAGGGAGAAATAAAAGAAGGAAAAGATGCAGATCTAATAGTATTGGATAAGAATACTCTTCAAATAAAGTATGTTATTGCTAAAGGTAAAATTATGATGGAAAATGAAAAAATTATGAAATTTGGAACATTTGAAAATTAAAGCGAATTATGTAAAAAGAAGTGGATAACGGAGGGAAAAGGTAAATGGAGGATTTACTGTTACAAGTTAAAGACTTAAAGACCTATTTTTATACTGATGATGGTGTGGTTAAAGCTGTTGATGGTGTTGATTTTAAGATAAGAAAAGGAGAAACACTGGGTATGGTAGGTGAGTCAGGTTGTGGAAAAAGTGTTACTGCCCTTTCCGTATTGAGATTAATTCAGGAACCGCCAGGAAAGATTGTTAACGGTGAAATTTGGTTTAAAGGTGAAGAATTATTAAGGAAAAACCCCGAAGAAATGAGAAAGATTAGAGGGAACGATATTTCCATGATCTTCCAAGAACCGATGACCTCCTTAAATCCTGTATATACTATTGGTGAACAGATTTCAGAAGCCATAGTGCTGCATCAAAAATTAAATAAAGAAAAGGCCTTAAAGAAAACAGTAGAGATGTTAAAATTAGTAAGCATACCTTCTCCTGAAACCAGGGTTCATGAATATCCCCATGAATTAAGCGGAGGGCAAAGACAGAGAGTAATGATTGCTATGGCATTATCTTGTAATCCAGATTTATTAATTGCAGACGAACCAACAACCGCTTTAGATGTTACCATTCAGGCTCAAATTTTAGAACTGATAAAGAAATTAAAAAACGAAATTGGTATGTCAGTTTTAATGATTACTCATGATTTGGGAGTAATTGCTGAAGTATCGGATGATGTAGTAGTTGTGTATGCGGGTAAAGCGGTAGAATATGCAGATGTGAAAACCATTTTTAAAGATCCGCGGCATCCCTATACTATGGCTCTCCAAAATTCCATTCCCCGCCTAACAGATGAACCAGGGAAAAAACTGGAAGTTATTCAGGGTGGAATTCCTGATCCTTTAGCCTTGCCTTCTGGATGCAAGTTTCATCCTCGTTGTAAGTTTGCTATAGATCTTTGTAAGAAAGAAGAACCTGAACTTGAAAAGATAGAAGGCAACCATATTGTACGGTGCTGGATGTATAATAAAAATAAAGCAAAAGATTTTAAAATTAAGCAAGAAGTAGCAGGCATCATCCAGGAGTAGTAAATTTAAGGTAAAAAATGGGAGGGAAAAGGATTGGAAGATAATGTGTTGCTCAAAGTAAAAAAATTAAAAAAATATTTTCCCGTGAGAGGGGGAATATTATCCAAAGTAATAGGATATGTCCAGGCGGTAGACGAAATAAGTTTTGATATTAAAGAGGGAGAAACTTTAGGTCTGGTGGGAGAATCAGGCTGTGGTAAAACTACTGCGGGGAGAACCATTACCAGACTTTTAGAACCCACCGCAGGAGAAGTAGATTTTGAAGGGGAAAATGTCTTTAAATTAAGTAAAGAAAAACTCAGAAAAGCAAGACGTAATATTCAAATAATATTTCAGGATCCTTTTGGTTCCCTAAATCCCCGAATGACTGTAGGTGATATAGTAGGAGAGGCATTAATTATTCATAAGATTGCAAAGAATAAAAAGGAAAAAGAGGAAAGAGTTAAGGATCTATTAGAAACTGTGGGCTTAAATGCAGGACATGTAAGAAGGTATCCTCATGAATTCAGTGGAGGACAGAGACAAAGAATTGGAATAGCCCGAGCTTTAGCCCTTAATCCTAAATTAGTAATTTGTGATGAACCCGTATCTGCACTTGATGTTTCTATCCAGGCTCAAGTGATAAATTTATTAGAAGATTTACAAGAGAAGTTTAAGCTTACTTATTTATTTATTGCTCACGATTTGAGTGTGGTAAAACACATTTCTGATAGAGTTGCAGTAATGTATTTGGGTAAGATTGTAGAGCTGACCTCAACTTATGAATTATATGATAACTCTCAACATCCTTATACGGAAGCACTCCTTTCAGCAGTGCCCATCCCTGATCCCACTCTAAACAGACAAAGAATTGTTTTAGAGGGAGATGTTCCAAGCCCGTTTAACCCTCCTAAGGGTTGCCGTTTTCATCCGAGATGTAAATACGCTATACCAATTTGCAGCCAGGAAGAACCTGAATTAATTGATATAAATGGTGGACATTATGTAGCCTGTCATTTGAGAAAATAAGAAGATAGAAGAGTTTTTAATCGCTTGGGGTTCAATTCCCAGCAGCTCTGCTGCGATTAATAAATGTGAAAAAAGATCGGAAAAGAATAGAAAAAATTATACAATAGGCAAATTAGCTTGCTTTAGAGGTATCTATTTTATTCATATCTGCACCTGCCTGTGCGGTGCACGCAGACACGTGAAATACACAGGCAGAAGAATAAAACCATATTAGTTATTCTTATATTTAAAAAAATAGTCTATTTTTGAATTTTTATGTCTTAACATTTGATATTATTTTTTAAGGTAATTCTCGGGAAGTATATCAAGCCAAGAAAAAATTAGAAAAAGAAGGATTTAACTGGTCGGAGAAATCTTGAGTTACTAATAAGAAATAAAACAAAAATATTTTTATTTTTCTCCTAATTATATCTTTCTGATGTTATAATTATAAGTACAAAAGGGAGTGTGATTCACCGAAATTACACTCCCTTTTAACATGACTATAGCGAAAGATTTAACATACATTCCACTTTCGTT
The DNA here is from genome assembly GCA_035648095.1 of Atribacterota bacterium. Taxonomy (GTDB): domain Bacteria; phylum Atribacterota; class Phoenicimicrobiia; order Phoenicimicrobiales; family Phoenicimicrobiaceae; genus Sediminicultor. Next base: position 10,920 of record DASRME010000157.1, read on the forward strand.
TTTTAATATCACAAGGATGGTTTTTTGATATAGAAAAATATTTACCAAAACTCTTGCCTTAAGGAAGCAGGGGTTTTTTATTTTGCCTTGAAATATTAGATTTTCAAAAATTGCATATTAAGTAGATGAATAAGGGAGAGATAGTAGGATTTTATGATCATGAAAAAATATGATTATAAATAAAAAAAAGGCGCTAAAAACCCTCTATTAATTAAAGCTATTTTTACTCCTCGGCTCAAAAACTAGGCCACCACAAAAAAAGCTCCTGGCGGGCGGTCATGGTGATGAGATGTCCAGAAGTTATTTACCAGGAAGTCAATAAAGGCAGGTTAACAATCATTTTAATAAAATACCGGGGGAGAGAAAAAGAGACCATCTATAATCATTTTTGTAAGACTGGCCTATTTCAATAATATTCCTAATGATTATTATATTCTAGATGTTAGATTATACCAAAATGGTGAAAATCACCATCTCATATAATGTCTTAGGAGTACACGTCGCTTTTTTGTAGGGGTAGTTAGCAAAGGGAAAATTTGCCGTAAACTAACCCTTTTGGGCTTAGCGGGCATTCCTTGTTAGATGCAGTTGAGATTTATCTTGAATATGCAATGCATCTATATGTTTTTATTTTTGAACTAATATTTGGGGGTACTAAAAAATCAAATAATGAGCTACTATTTGCTGGTAAACTTGTCTTTTTAGGATATGTTGTATCAACATAAACAAGTTTTTTATTTTCGTCAAATCCAATTAAAGCTATACTTACATATTGTTTTAATGAGTCATTATTGTTTGTTATTTCTCCTGAATATTTAACAAAGCTTGAGTTTCGTTCGGTAATTGATAATTGAGAAAATGAATAATTAAATGATCCTGTTCCTCCAGGTTTGCTATTATCTATAGATATATTATAAGTTTTAATGTCTTCAGCATTTTCTTTAGAAGTAAGAAATCTAAAGGGTATTTCTGAATTAGGTGGTATTGGTGAAAATGCATATGTTGAGTCTGTATGAACTAATTGTCCATCTGAATTCTTTCCTGATAGACTAATAGATACAAAACTAAATGTATTTGTAGAATTATTTTTTATTATTCCTGCCACAATCCAGTTACCATCGAAATAATTTACGCTATTTTTTATCTCTAGATTTTGAGAGGATGCTCCCATCTGCAATAAAAAAAACAATAAAATTACTAAAACAATTTTTTTCATTTTCTTCCTCCACTTATATTTATTATCATAATAAGGTCTAAATCTCAACTGCATCTAACTTAAAATGATTGAATTGCTTCGTTTACACACGCCTCTAGGTAAAGTTTCGAAAATTAACCACTAATTTTCCTTTTGGTATATCTTTATAAACTCTTATTTTTATTCTAAATAATATAATATTTACATTGATAGACTTTATGAGATGCACTTTCTTTAACTATGCTCCATCATAACGTATATATTCTTTTAATGCATAAAACCATTTTTCATTAAGTTAAAATGAATATATATCTTGGCAACAATCATTAATAACTTAATTCATTTAAGGTATGTGTGCAATTACTTCCATTTCAATGTCTAGACCATGATGAATTTCGGAACACGTAATAATGGAACGAGCTGGTGGTAGAGAATTTTTAAAATATTTAGCATATATTTCATTTACTATATTCCAATGTTTAATATCACTGATAAAAATTGTTGACTTTATTACATGATTCAGAGAAGAACCATTATCTTCTAAAATGTTTTTTATATTTTCTAATACTCTTATTACTTGTTTTTCGACATCACCAGAAATAAATTTTCCTGAAATAGGATCTACTGGTAATTGACCAGAGGTAAATATTAGGTTTCCCATTTGAATTGCTTGAGAATAACATCCGCCGGGTTTCGGAGCTCTTTTGCTTTCTACTTTTTTAAATATCATACTTACACGACCTTTCTATTTATAATTGAAAAAGAAAATTTAATTATAATATCAATATATCAATCCTTATTTTTTAACTCTAGTATCTTATTAGTAGCTTTCAAGCCAATACCAGTTAAAATAACCACGGTTGATTCATCTGATTTTATTTCACCACTTATAATAAGCTCAGAAAGACCAGCTGTTACTGTTGCACTTGATGGTTCTACGTAAAACCCCATCCTGGCAAGTTTTTTTAGATTCGGCCAAATTTTATTTTCGCTTACCGCTACTATTTTTCCTTTGCTTTCTCTTATTATTTTCAGAACAGTTGATCCTTTTACTGGTATAGCAGAGCTTATTCCCTCGGCGATTGTTTCCTTTTTTTGAATAATTTCAGGTTCTGTTAAGCCTTTTCTAAAAGCATGATAGAGAGGAGCACAATTTAATGCTTGCACTCCATAAATACGAGGTAAACTTTTTATTTCTCCCGCTATAAGCAATTCATTAAATCCCAAACCACAACCTAATGCCAAGCTACCCTGACCTATTGGCATAACAATATTATCAGGTATTTGCCAATTAAATTGTTCCCATAACTCAAAAGCAACTGTTTTAACACCATGAGGATAATAAGGACTCCAATTATGACAAGCGTAATAACCATCCTCTTTTTTACCCGCTTTTTCTGCTGCAATAGCAGTATCTTCTCTGCTCCCATGAACTTTAACTACATTTGCCCCATATATACCAATTTGAAGGATTTTACCAGCTGAAGTATAATCAGGCACATAAACATCACAACGCATATTTGCACGTGTATTTGCACGTGAACAATAAGCAGCCATTGAAGAACCAGCATTACCAGAAGAATCTTCAATTATTCTATTGATATTCATTTCTTTAAGTTTACTAATAAAAAGTGAACTGCCTCTATCTTTAAAAGAACCTGTTGGACAAAGGTAATCCAATTTAAAATATACTTGTTTTCCCTCCCATTCAGTCAAAACTAGTGGAGTCATCCCTTCTCCTAGAGATACTATATTATCATCATCTGATAGTGGTAAAGCTTCACGATATCTCCAAATAGTCTCAGGACGTGATTTAATCTTTTTTTTTGGAAAGGATATTTTTTTATTCATTTGATAGGTCAAATGCCCGCCACAGGTACAACGTACAATAAAAGAACTATCATCATACGACTTACCACATTTACTACAATAAATCATTCTAATTAATCCTCTCTTTTTTTAACTTAAGTAAATTCATTAATTCCCCCCATCTGGTAAGCGAAGAACTATAATTTAACCTTTTCAAAGCAGCCCATAAAGAAGCTTGATTACTAGAAATTACGGGTTTTCCTAAAATTTTTTCTAATTTATTAATTACCTCAATGGTTCGCCAATTAGTACAAGATAAAACAATTGCTTGAGCTTCTGGAGAATCTATCTTTTGCGCAGCTTTTTCGGCGCTCTCTGGACCCAGTAACCCTAATTTTGTATTTTCTACATATTCATCACCCATATTTAGAGGTAATAATATTTCAATATTATTACCTCTAAGAAAACGCTCAGCTCTTTGATAAACATCTTTTGAATATGGACTAGCCAATGCAACTTTATTTGCGCGTAATAGTTCAGTTTTTCCAAAATCTTAATTTATAGTATATCACCCCCTCCTAAGCTATCAAGCATTTTTTGAGAATTTTTTCGGATTTTTTGAAAAAAAGTTAATAAATTTCTGATGTTCCTCAGTTTTATCCAATGCAAGATGAGCCTGGAAGAAAGAGTCATGCTGCTAATATTTTATCAAATAATTTATCCCTTTCCAACTGTACTTTTTTAGCCATCTCATTATCGGTATATCTTTTTGCTTTTTTATCTAACATTTCAAAGGTTACACTTTCTTTTAGATATATCCGGGCATCAAGTATGCTCCTTAATTTCTCATAGGGAGTCATATAATCCTGATATCTGTATTTCTTCTTTATCTTTCCTTTT
>DASRME010000158.1:0-2512 GCA_035648095.1 Atribacterota bacterium
CAATGGGTTCCCTGTTTCAGGTGCCTATTGTAAGTGGTCTTGATGATAATGAGGCAGTCAAATGGTTGAACTATAACTCTATAAATATTATGGTGGCAGATTTAGATAGTGAAGAATATTACTATTCCGCTAACCTCAAAGTTTCTTTCGCTTTGGTAATCGGAAACGAAAATAGAGGAGCAAATGATATATGGAGTAAGGCGGCTTAGAATGTATTAAGGGGTCAGGTCTTGCAATATAACAAAGGCTATGCCATATTAGCAACATGACCAGACCATTACGGAGAGAATTTGCGGGAGCAGTTTAACACATCACCTCCAGAGGAAATGCCAAGCAGGTGATCTTCCTTGACGAGAAAGACTTTGCTGATTTCCTTTAATAAATAGACACATCTCATTTTCTTGGATAATTAATATTTTACTTTTAAATTAGATAAATAGGGAAGGGGTACCAGGTAAATAAACCGGTAACCTTTAACGGAAAACCTATAGGACATGAGAAGTTTCTTAACCGGATGAGTGAGACTTTAGATATTATTATAGACAAGCGTCCTAAAGGAAGAGCTCGTAAAGTGGAAAGCTAAACCATAGAAAAAATAGGATGTGTTCCTATTAAATTTATAGGCTCTGCCTTTATTAATAAGAGTAAGAGTTAATTTCCTATACTTGCAATTAACGTTCACTTAATATATAATGTTCATTAGATAGTGAACATTAATAAGTAGGTGAACATTATGCGGAAAAATTATAGAATGAAAAACATTTTTGCGGATAAGGCTTCTCTTGTACCAAGGAAAATGCTTAAGGATCCGGAGAGAAAATGGGTAGTGCGTGACTTTACTGGTCCCGGGGGAGTCAGTTTAGGCATGTCTCAAGAAGTGTTAGAAGCGATGGCCAAAAAAGGGTATATCGAAAGAATTAAAAAAGGGCGAGATAGTTATACTATCCTTACTAATAAGGAACAACTTATTTCTGATTGGCTAAAGGAGTATCATTTTAATTTAAATACAATTGATACTTATTATAGTTCAAATAAAAATATATTAAATAAATTTAGAAAGGTCTTAAAAGAAAATCAGCATGCATTGACTCTTCATACCGGAGCTAATCTCATAACTTCTTTTGTAAGGACAGAAGATATTTTTATTTATTTAAATTTAAAAAACTGGAAGAAGGATATTTTAGATATCAGGCAAAAATTAGATTTAAAAGAATTAGTCAGAGGAGGAAATATTCACCTGATTCATCCTTTTTATAAAAATAGTATATTTTTTAATACACAAGAAATAAAAGGTTATACCGTGGTTTCTAGCCTTCAACTCTATCTTGACTTATACAATTTTCAACCACGAGGCAGAGAACAGGCAGAACATCTAAGAAATTTATTAGAAGAGAAGGGGAGAAATCTTGAATGATATTAAACAACTAGAGTTATTATTTTTTGAAGTTTTACAAGATTTAAAAGATTATCTTGATGACCTTACTCTTGTAGGTGGCTGGTTATCTTATGTATATTCAAAATTCTTATGGCATAATTTGGAAGCACAAGCAGTAACGACAGTAGATATTGATTTTGGATTCGGTGGGAGTAAAACAAAACCACATTCAAAAACAATTTTTGAGGTACTTTCTTCTTTGAATTATAAAGAACGTCATCTCCGTATTGGTAAGATGTATCCTGTAGTTTTATATAAACAAGGGGAAATACCTATAGATTTTATTACCTCTCCAAAGACAAAAGATAAGCTTGTAAAAGAGCTAGTTGGTAGACAAATTGTTATTAATAAAATCGATAAATTCGATTTTCTTCTTGAAAATAGAATACCTATAAGAGTTAGAACAGAAAGAGAAAAAATAGGCTACATAATTCAATGTCCCAAACCTTCAGCATTTTTATATCATAAAGGGTCTACTTTTATTGATAGAGAAGAGAAATTAAAACAGGCAAAAGATCTACACTATATGTATTTTATATTACGTTACACGCCCAATTTAGAAATTGTTCTGTCGGAGATTGCTGAATATAAGAAAAAAGGTTATTTTATAGATATTTCTAAAAATATCAAGCGATATTTTGAAAGAAAAACGAGTCAAGGTTGCCTGATGATTGAGAAAGAAAATGGACCAGATGAATATATAGATGATTTAAGGCAAGATATATTTGAGAGATTTAATAAATTGCTTGAATTTCTATAATTTATGCCAGTATCAGGAATGTTAGAGAAGATAATTTATAGCGGCTCGCGCGCTGATTCAATAATTTGATAACTTTTAACGGAAGAGCGCCAAGAAGTTTTATATATCTTGCAGGGTGAAAGCCCTTGTTGGGTAAGGTCTAGCCACCAACCACCCATACCAAGTGTTGCATTTGTAACATTTGCCGGGCAAGTAGGACTGGAGGAACAAATGCAAACCTCCCTGCAGGGAACAGCAAAGAAGGCAATATTAATTTGTCTTTTACGGAAGCGAGTATCTCTGAAGAGCCCAGTGCGGTAGTTCCGCACGCTGGGATC